>NZ_JAKVUA010000009.1:0-118592 GCF_033978845.1 Tenacibaculum sp. 1B UA | reverse complement strand
TGTCATTTCGAACTGTAGTGGAACGGAGGTGAGAAATCTTTTAGTTGAGAGTTGGGAACTTTAAAGGGTAGTAGTTACTCTTATTGGTGAGATTTCTCCCTCTGGTCGAAATGACAACTTGCACGTCATTTCGAAGGAGTGTGCGACTGAGAAATCTTATGGTCGAGTGTTAGGAGTTTTCAAGGGTATTCGTAACTAGAATTAAGTAGATTTCTCACTATCGCTCGAAATGACAAAACGTACGTCATTTCGAACTGTAGAGGAACGTAAGTGAGAAACCACAAGGTTCAGCGGAGCTAAATCTCAAAATCGAGTGTTAGGGGTTTTCAATAGTGTTTGTAACTAGAATTAAACAGATTTCTCGCTATCACTTGAAATGACGTTTATCTATTGTAGTAATGACATGAAATACGGAATGATATTTAGCGATGCTTACATATCGTAATTAGGCGTGTCGGGTGATTGGTGCATAAAGTGCATATCTAAATCGGTAAGGGTGTCGGAAAAAGAGTACAAGTTTTCTTTTTTAGTGAGTAAGGCATCAATAATTTCAACCGCTTTTTTCAAACGGGTTTCTTTGTCGCCCTTTAACAACACATACGGACGGTTGTATTTTTTCAACGCATTTTCAAAGGCTTTAAACATTTCCAAACGCTGCTCGGGTCTGTCGCGTAAATCATCGGCTTCCCAAGGCGTATCGATATAGGTTAAAAAGTAAATGTCATAGGTGTTTGCAATGGCAGCTTCATCTAATTTTGGGTCTACGAATCCGCCATAATACTCTTCAGAATATACTTTGGTCTCTAACAAATCGGTATCGCAGATGAGTACTTTATCCGCTTTTTTAGCCAATTCATTTTCCAAGTCCATTTGTCCTTCAGCAATCGGAATTAAATCGTGTTGCTCACAAGTTTTACGTTCGTTGTTCCACTTGTCTTGCAAGTATTCACGCGCAAATTCGGGAGCCCAAACGGTATTATAATGACGCGCTAACTGACCAGAAAGTGTAGTTTTTCCTGTGCTTTCAGGTCCAAATAATACCACCTTTACAAGGTTGATGGGTTGTTGTGTAAGTGCTTTTTCCATGCTAAATATCCTGCAATTGCTATAAAGGTAAATAATAAATATTGAAAACTAGTAAAGGTAAATCCTTTGTAAAAGTACAGTGGAACGGAGATAATATCGCCAATAATCCAATAAATCCAGTTTTCTATTTTTCGTTTTGCCATCAGCCACATTCCTACAAAGAAAATGGCAGTGGTAACTGTGTCTACATAAGCTGTCCAGCTTGTCCATTTATCAAAAACGGTATACACAGCATAGACAAAAACTAAGGTGGCTACAAATATGGCTACACTTTGTTTTTTTTCTTTAAGTGTGGTTCTAGAGATAGGAGTTACATGGGTGGCGTCTACTTTGCGTGTCCAGATATACCAACCGTATACACTCATAATAAAATAGTAACCGTTAATCATCATATCGCCTAACAGTTCCCATTTTAACAAGAGGTACACAAAAATAGCAGTGCTTATCATCCCTGTAGGGAATACCCAAATTTTATTCTGTTTTGAATACCAAACGGATAAAAACCCAAAGATAACGGCGATAATTTCTAGCCAAACATCAATAGGATTGTAATCAACATACTGCCCAAAAAGGAAATCAAAAAGTTGGCTCATAATCGCTACGATCGGTTTTTACAATCTTCATAAATAGCAACCCGTTGTCAATCAACTCAAAAGTATTTTTCAATTCAGAAGTTACCAAACCCATCACGGTATCATAATCGCCATACACCTGTGTACTCAAAGGATTCTCTAATACGGTTAACCCCGAGGCTCTTAATTTTTTGATGAAATTGATAATGGGTTCTTCAAATTCGTTCTGAAGCGGACTTAAGGTCAATTCTACGGATATTTTCATGGTTGTTCCTAATTAGAAAGATGCAAAGTTACTAAAGTTAAGTTGTTGTTGCGTGGGAAAGGTTTTTGGGAGTTTTTTAGTTGCAAAGATGCAGAGTTTCAAAGTCTCATAGTTGCAAAGTTGCGAGGTTTTAGAGTTTCAAACTAGGTGTTTAACAAGCACATACGCAGGTAAAGCCTTCCATTTCTAAAAAGTGGATGTCGTACTCAGAGGTTTGTCCTTCATACAAAATTTTTCCAGTGGTTACATTTGTTTCAAAAGAAAAATCTTCAATATAAATGTTTTCTAAGAAGCGTAATTTTTTCTTTCCGTAGATTTTATACAAGCTTTCTTTGGCTCCCCAAACAATGGTAAGTTTGCTTACTAAAGCATCATGGTTAGCTATGGACTTGTATTCTTCTATCGGAGTAAACTTGTGTGCGATTTTTACAATTTTGTCGCGCTGCATTTCAATATCTATCCCCACAGGTTGTGTATCGGAAATAATTATTGCTGAAAAGGTAAATGAATGGGTGATTGAAATGAATTTGCCGTCTTTTAAGTGTGGTTTGCCGTAGCCATCATACAGTAAATCATCATCGGTATACCCAACTTCTTTAAGTAAGTGACGTACACTCATGAAGCCTTTTTGGTGTAAATCGGACTTCATGCCGTTTACTCTTTGTTGATTTCCGCTTGTTAAAGAAACGCCGTTAGAAAGTTGTTCAAAAGATTCTTCAATCTTCCAAATCAATGCTTTAGCATGGTTGTTTACCGTTAATGTTTTGTAAAGAGGCATATTTTAGAAAGTTATTTCGTAATTTTGCGACTCAAATTTAAGATATATAAATATACAAAAATATGAGCACAAAAACTGCAACATATGTTCCTTACAAAGTTAAAGATATTTCTTTAGCTGATTGGGGAAGAAAAGAGATTGAATTGGCAGAAGCTGAAATGCCAGGGTTAATGAGTTTACGCGAAGAGTATAAAGATGAGCAACCTTTAAAGGGAGCAAGAATTGCAGGATGTTTACACATGACGATTCAAACTGCGGTTTTAATTGAAACGTTACAAGCTTTAGGTGCTGAGGTTACTTGGAGTTCTTGTAATATTTTCTCTACGCAAGATCAAGCTGCTGCTGCTATTGCTGCTGCTGGAACACCTGTGTATGCTTGGAAGGGACTTACAGATGAGGAGTTTGATTGGTGTATAGAGCAAACATTATTTTTTGGAGAAGACAAGAAGCCATTAAACATGATTTTAGATGATGGTGGAGATTTAACCAATATGGTTTTAGATAAATATCCTGAGTTAGCTCCTGGAATTAAAGGTTTATCTGAAGAAACTACTACAGGGGTACACCGTTTATACGAGCGTATGAAAAACGGAACGTTACCTATGCCTGCGATTAACGTAAATGACTCGGTTACTAAATCGAAGTTTGATAATAAGTACGGATGTAAAGAATCTGCTGTAGATGCAATTCGTCGTGCAACAGATATTATGTTAGCTGGTAAGCGCGTAACTGTTTGTGGTTATGGAGATGTTGGTAAAGGTACTGCTGCTTCTTTTAAAGGGGCTGGTTCTATCGTTACTGTTACAGAAATTGACCCTATTTGTGCGTTACAAGCGGCTATGGATGGTTTTGAAGTAAAAAAACTAGAAACGGTTGTTGGTAATTCTGATATCGTAATTACTACTACTGGTAACAAAGATATCGTAAGAGCTGAGCATTTTGAAGCAATGAAAGACAAAACAATTGTTTGTAACATTGGTCACTTTGATAACGAAATTCAAATGGGTTGGTTAAATGAAAAGTATGGTAGTACCAAAGATACTATTAAACCTCAAGTTGATAAATATAACCTTAACGGAAAAGACATTATTGTTTTAGCTGAAGGACGTTTAGTAAACTTAGGTTGTGCTATGGGGCACCCAAGTTTTGTAATGTCTAACTCATTTACAAACCAAACTTTAGCGCAAATCGAGTTATGGAATAATGCTGATGCGTATAAAAATGAGGTGTATATGTTACCAAAACATTTAGATGAAAAAGTAGCAAAATTACACTTAGCTAAGATTGGTGTTGAGTTAACTGAGTTACGTGAAGACCAAGCGAAATATATTGGTGTAACTGTTGAAGGTCCATACAAACCAGAACACTATAGATACTAGTTTACAGGTTTAAGATTTTAGAATCAAGACATAAAAAATCCCGCAACATTGTTGCGGGATTTTTTTATACTATTTATAAAAGTTTTATTCAGTAGGAATACGCTCATCAATCATTTTTAATGGCATACCTTCCATTAAATCGATTAAGTCTAAAATGTCTCTTACTTTCTCTTCTTCTTCGGCTTGTTCTGTTACAAACCATTGTAAGAAGATTTCAGAAGTAAAATCACCTACTTTTCTTGCGGTTTTAAATACGTGGTGAATAGATTTGGTTACTTCTATTTCTGCATCTAACGAAGCTTCAAAAATAGCGCGTAAGCTTTCAAATTCATGGGCAACTTCTGTGGCTACAGGTGACATTGCACTACCGCCATTATCGTTAACAAATTTAAAAATCTTCATCATGTGTTCTCTTTCTTCTTCTGCTTGCTTATAAAAGTATGTTGCACTATTTCTAAGCTCTCTTTGATCACACCACGATGCCATAGCTAAATATTTAGAAGATGCTTGTTGCTCCATTGTTATTTGGTGGTTTAGCAAATCAACTATTTCTACATCTAAAATCATGTCTCTTCTTATTGCTGTTTCCATAATATTTTGTTTAGTTTTAATACTATAAAGATACAGATTATAAGGCTCTAAAAGAATAGAGAACCTAATTTAAAGCTAGTCTTAGTAAAGACTTTTTACTTAAAAACTGATAAAAGAAGTTCTCTTAGCTCTATAAGTTGAGGTACATCTAAGAATAACACATGCTTATTGTCTGCAGCAAAAAGAAGTATGAAGTTGTCACCGTTAATAATGGCTTCTAACGATTCGTAAGAAGCGTGTTGCAGTACTTTTTTTCTGAATGCTAATAGTTGACAGAAAGTAAAATCAATTACTTTATAGCTTAAATCTAGTTGATAACAGTTTCTGCTACCACAAGATAATTTAAACGATAATTCTTCAGCTAAAAAATTCATTTGGCAAATATAATTATTTTTAATGAATCTAAAGAAGAATAGTTTAAAGCAATAAAAAAAGCTCGCAAATTTGCGAGCCTTGATGTTATAAACGTCTTTTAATACTAAGATTTAAATATTCAATGATTTGAATAACTCAACTAATTTAGGATTAGAAGGTCTTGGAGCATTAGAATCTACAATGTTCCCTTCTGGATCTAATAAAATAAATCTTGGGATTCCTGATACTCTGTAGGCATCCATAAAAGCTTTATCTTCTTTAGCGTATAACTGAACTCCTGATAATTCTTTATCAACAATCATTTTCTTCCAAGCTTCATAATCTTTTTGTCTGTCAACAGAGATACTTACAAACTCAATATTTTTGTTGTGGTATTTTTCTTCTACTTTCTTTAAGAAAGGAATTTCGTTTTTACATGGTTGACACCAAGTAGCCCATAAATCAATGTAAACATATTTACCTTTTAAGTCATCTAAAGAAGTAGTACCACCAGCATTGTTTTCGTAATCAACAAATTTAGGAGACTCCATGCCTTTAGCTAATTTTTTCGCTAAATATTGTTTGTCGTTATATACTTTTGTTAGATAGTTTTCAAGTCCTAAAATATTTTGCTTTTGACTTACTACGAACGCAGAGTCTAACGAAGTTCCCTCAAATTTCTTATTAAAGTCATCAACAAAAGAAGAAACTTTAGATCTGAAATCTAACTCTGGTAAGTCCATCAATTCTTTGTCTCCAAATATTTTTTTTTGCTCTAAAGAGGCTTTAGCCAAGAAAGTACTTTCTTCAAAACCAATACCTGTGTAAGTTATAGTTTCGTCAAATTCTTTAGCGTCAAGGGTCATATTAATATCCGCTCCATTTTTTAAATATAGAGTAGCATATTCTTTACCATCAAAAAGTCTGTAGAAACCATCTTTTACATTCATAGTATCTTTAAAAGTTCCGTCCTCACCAATTTTAATTACTTTGTTGAATTTAAACTGAGGGTTAGAAATAGTAATAGTTTCAGAGTTTTTGTTAGTAATTTTTCCAGAAAAAGTTACATAATCTTTTTGCTCCTCTTTACATGAAACTAAGGCAATAGAAATTGCCAATAAGTAAATTAGTTTTTTCATTAGGGTGTATGTTAAATTTTGCTATCCAGCATTTTTATAAACGCCTAAATTAGTGATTTTATATGAAAGTACAATTTTTTAACGTTTCTCTAACTGTTTTCATAGTTGGCTATTTAATAACACTATGACTCAATAATTAAGTTTTTAATTTTAACCTAACCAGCCTTCACGATCTAAACTCCTATATTGAATTGCTTCGGTAATATGTTCAGACTGTATGTTTTTTGAGGAAGCTAAATCGGCAATGGTACGAGATACTTTTAAAATCCTATCATAGGCTCTAGCGGATAGGTTTAATTTTTCCATGGCAATTTTTAACAAGTTTTTACTTTCTTCTGATAGCTTACAAAACTCTCGAATTTGTTTTACATTCATTTGAGCATTATAATGAATGTTTTCAAAGTTTTTAAATCGATTTGTTTGAATTTCTCGGGCAAGCGTAACTCTTTTTCTAATATCTACACTGCTTTCTCCTTTTCGTTCATCAGATAGCTTGTCAAAGGGAACTGGGGTTACTTCAATATGAATGTCAATTCTATCTAACAATGGACCAGAAATTTTACTTAAGTAGCGTTGCATTTCGGCAGGGGAGGAGGTAACAGGTGAGTCTGGATTATTAAAATATCCTGAAGGACTAGGATTCATACTTGCTACCAACATAAAACTACTAGGGTAGTTTACTGTAAAACGAGCTCGTGATATGGTAACCTCTCTATCTTCTAAGGGCTGACGCATGACTTCTAAAACCGTACGTTTAAATTCTGGAAGCTCATCTAAAAAAAGCACACCATTATGTGCCATAGAAATTTCTCCAGGTTGTGGGTATTGTCCACCACCTACAAGTGCAACATCAGAGATAGTATGATGAGGGCTACGAAAGGGACGTTGATACATTAAGCCTGTATTCTTTACTTTTCCTACTACAGAATGTATTTTGGTAGTTTCTAGTGCTTCGTGCAAAGTCATAGGAGGTAAGATTGAAGGAAGACGTTTGGCTAACATTGTTTTTCCTGCCCCTGGTGGTCCTATAAGAATAATATTATGTCCACCAGCTGCTGCGATTTCCATACAACGTTTTATAGATTCTTGTCCTTTTACATCAGCAAAATCAAACTCAGGGAAGTCAATATGTTTGTAAAACTCAGCTCGCGTATCAACGGTTGTAGGTTCAATTAGTTTGTTTCCATCAAAATGATTGATAACTTCCATAATGTTGTCTACTCCTAAAATATTTAAGTCATTTACAATGGCAGCTTCCTTGGCATTTTCTTTTGGGAGAATAAAGTGTTTGAAACCTTCTTCACGTGCTTTAATAGCAATAGGTAGAGCTCCTTTTATAGGTTGTAAACTTCCATCAAGAGAAAGTTCTCCCATAATAATATATTCGGCAATCTGTTCTGATTTTATTTGATTGGAGGCAGCCAAAATACCAATAGCTAAGGTTAAATCATACGCAGCACCTTCTTTACGAATATCGGCAGGTGCCATGTTAATGATAATTTTCTTTCCAGGTAGTTTGTAACCGTTATTAGCTAAAGCGGCAGAGATTCGATACGAACTTTCACTTACAGCTTTATCGGGTAATCCAACTAAATGATATCCTATACCTTTATCAATATTAACTTCAACAGTAATTGTGGTTGCTTCAATACCAAAAACAGCACTTCCATAAACTTTTACTAGCATATTTTTCTCTTTTCGCTAAAGATAGAGAAAAAAATAAAATTTATTGTAATTGCATTTGTTTTGGATTCCAACGAGTTGGGTCATTCTTTTTTAAGAAACCTTTTAAAAGGTTGTTGTTCTGATAATCTGTATAATCATCATAAATTAACGACGTTGGCTTTTTACTTAGTTTATTAAAAGGAATGGAAAAAGAATTGTTATCAATGTCTTGTTGACTTACGATAAAAAATGATAGTCCATTTAAATCTAGATTTTTATTAACTGTTGATGAGTCATAAAAAGTAGAAGAGGTGTTAAAAAACAAAATAAAAATGTAATTTTGGAAAACTAAGCAGTTCTAATCTGGGGAAGCTTACAATACTATTTTTCATAAAGTTAGATTTATAAAAAATAGTACCAATAATTATGCCTCTTTTGATTTAGGGAAAATGTATTTATACATTTTACGAATACCAATAAATATTAAAACCACTAAAATAATAGCCACTGCAGGTAAAAAAATAGAAAAGAGAGACATTATGATAGAAGAGCCTGTTTCTACAGTAGAAATAACAGGGTTTGCAACACCAGCTGTTGTCGCGGTAGAGGTTAATCGAGTAGAAGCGGCAGTTCCTTTAATGGCAGAGGCTGTTCCTCCACCAGCAATAATTGCCAAAGCCCAAGTGATTACTGGAGATAAATCAGTTATTGTTGAAGCCATAACGGCGGTACCAGCAATAGCTGCTAATGGAATTGCTATTGTATCGAGTAAATTATCAAACCAAGGAATATAATATGCAAATACTTCTAAAACAGTGGCTACTCCTAAGGTTATGATAGCTGTTGAGCTTGCTACCCAAGCCCAGTTTTCATTTAATGGGATAATATTATAATATCCAGCAAGGCTCAAAGCAAACAATGGTAGAAAAACTCTAAAACCTACGGAAGCTGCTAAACCAATTCCTAAAAATATGCTGATAATTGTTTCTGGTGTCATGTGTTTTTTATTGAAAGATATAAAAAAAGCCTCTTTTTTAAAAAAGAGGCTTTTAAATATATAATATTTATACCAAAATTAGTTAGAGTTAAATCTGTCTAAACCAGTTTTTAACCAATTGTAGTAAGTTGCATGATCTGTATATTGTTGAGGTGAGTTTAATACCTCTAACTCTGGACTCATTAATACATAGAATGGTTGAGAAGCTGTTTTAAAGTTAGCCGCCTGTAATGTAGCCCATTTATCACCATAAGTTCTAATTCTTTTTACTTTTCCGTTAGATTTAATAAAGTCGAATTGTTCTTCTTCTGGTAATGTTCTTTGATGATCATCTACATATAATGAAATTAATACATAGTCATCATTAATTAAAGAGTAAATGTTTGGTTGACTCCAAATATTTTCTTCCATTTTACGACAGTTTACACAAGCCCATCCAGTAAAGTCTAGTAACACTGGTTTGTTAACTGACTTTGCATAAGCAACCCCTTCATCAAAATCTTTGAAACAGTTTAGGTTAAGAGGACAGTGGTTGTCTTTTTGGTAAATACTATGGAATTTAGGAGGTGCAAAACCACTTAATAATTTATTTTGACTCCAAGCAGGTTTTTCCATAACTCCTGGAGCTAAATATACAGCTAAACCTAAAGAACCTAATCCTAATAACACTCTGAAAAGAGTTATTTTACCGTATTTTTTACCAATAAATCCAAATAAGTAAAGTGCTAATAAAAATGCAATTAAAGCCCATATTCCAATAAAGATTTCTCTTTTTAATAATCCCCAATGACCTACTAAATCTGCATTTGATAAGAATTTAAAAGCAAAAGCTAATTCGATAAAACCTAAAACAACTTTAACAGTGTTTAACCACCCACCAGACTTTGGCAATGTGTTTAACCAGTTAGGGAACATTGCAAATAAAGCAAATGGTAACGCCAATGCTAAACCAAATCCAACCATACCTACTGATAATTGTGTTGCTCCTCCACTTAACGATCCTGCTAATAACGACCCTAAAATAGGACCTGTACAAGAGAATGAGACAATAGCTAAAGTTAGTGCCATAAAGAAGATTCCGAGTGTTCCTCCAACATTAGAGGCACTATCAGCTTTATTACTCCAAGAACTAGGTAATGTTAATTCATAAAAGCCGAAGAATGAACCTGCGAAGAATATTAGAATAACAAAGAAAAATAAGTTTAACCAAATATTTGTTGAAATACTATTTAAAATTTCAGGATCTAATGTATCTAAGAAATGGAAAGGAAGACTTATTAATCCATAGATTAACACGATGAAGAAACCGTATAAAACAGCACTACCAACACCTTTTCCTTTTTTCTCTGTGCGTTTTGTAAAGAAAGATACAGTTAAAGGAACCATTGGGAATACACATGGAGTTAAAAAAGCTAACAATCCACCAACGAAACCTAATAAGAAAATGTTTAATAAGCTATTGTCTTCGTCTTCTCCTGATGCACTATTTGTATCAGTTGAACTTTTTAATAAAATAGTATTCTTTAAATCTAAATTTAAAGATTGAGACAACTCTTTACTTTTATCATCTACTTCTGCAACAGTTTGTGCTACTTTTTCACCTGTTAATGAAAATGTAAAATCTTCATCAAAAGGCAAACAGTATTCTTTACAAACTTGTGCATCAAGATTTAATGTAATTTTTGTTAATGTAGAGTCAGAAACAGTAATTCTTTGTATTATCTTACCTTCTTCAACAAAAAATATTTCGTCTTTTCCCCAGATTTCACTAAACTGAGTTTCTGTTTCGCTTTCTTTGGCCTTACCATTTAAGGTGTATCCAGATTGCCCTTCTGCTGGTGCAATTGTCATAGGTAGTGATGCGTCTTCTGGGTTATACTGAGAGTATAAGTGCCAGTCTTCAGCAATTAACACGTCAAAAATTAAGTCGTACTCAGTATCAGAGATTTTCTCTACTTTAGGAGTAACAACTACGGGATTATCGTCAGATTGAGAATAAACCGCTAAACCTATGAATAATAAAAATAGAGTAAAGAATTTTTTCATTCTATATGTAGTTTGATGGGGTTAATTAAATACTAATTTTTAATAGTTTGGTTGTATTTTCTGTTGGTAAAAAGCGTCTATCTTGTCGTTTTCCTACTATCCAAATAATCTCATTTTTACTGGAACAGAGCAACCAAATTTTATTTTTGTTTACAATTGATATTTTTTCGTCTTTAAAATACTTACTTACTTTTTTACGTCCTAACATTCCTTTAGGATAAAAAAAGTCGCCGGAGTTCCACCGTCTAAGTTTTAGTGGGAAGTTAAGTAGTTCATTATCAACATAAATACTTTTATTGTCAGCATTGGTTTTTTTTTGAACCCTTTTTAGTAGCAGCTTGATTGGTGCTGTAATTTCTTTGTTTTCCTCCCTTATAATGAAATATTCGTCCTCAAAAGAACCTTTTTCATTAGTGCGTAAAAGTAATAAAAAATCTCTGTCTTTCAACAAAGTATAAAATTTTGTTAAAATCTGCTTACCAGACTGAGCGTAAACTAAGTTATAAACATCGTTCCATTCCGTGAATTTATAAGGCTTTAACAGCTGGTAGAGGTATGCTTTGGGATCGGATAACTTTAACAGTTTCTCAATATTTATTTTTAATAAATCACCTTCTTTTGAAACGATTTTATTGGTGATTTCTTCTATTTTATCAGTAACAATTTGCTGAGATTCTTTTAAATAACCAATCGTTTTATTAAAGTTGTTTAAAAAACTGGGGTTCAGTTCTTTTAGTGCAGGTGTTATTTGATGACGAATCTTGTTTCTTATATATTTTGTTTCAGCATTACTTTTATCTTCACGCCATTCAATATTGTTCTGTTTTGCAAAATTTAGAATTTCTTCGCGTGAAAAAATAAGTAAAGGTCTAACAACATTTTTATTAACTGAAGGGATGCCTGTCAAGCCCTCTAAACCTGTGCCACGAGATAGGTTAATTATAAAGGTTTCTAAATTATCGTCAGCATGATGTGCTGTTAAGGTATAATCAAAAACATTCTCTTGATTTAGTTTACCAAACCAATTGTAACGTAATTCTCTAGCTGCTAATTGTGTTGATAATTTATTTTTAGTAGCGTATTTATTGGTATTAAAGTTTGTTGTAAATGTTTGGATATTCAAGTTTTTTCCTAATCTTTTAACAAACACTTCATCTAAATCACTTTCTTCTCCTCTTAATTGAAAATTACAGTGTGCTAACGATATATTAAATTGTAGTTTATGTAAAAGGTGTGTTAGTACTACACTGTCAACACCTCCAGAAATAGCTATGAGTAATTTTTTCTCTTTTAAAAAGGGAAATTGTTCGTTAATATGTGTTGCTAATTCTTGAAGCATATAGGTAAATAACTATTGTAATTGAGTGTTTAACCAGTTTAGAACATCTTGTAACATTTCTTCTTTACATAAGTCATTTTGTAACTCATGATATCCGCCTTCATATAGTTTAATACTAGCTTTAGGTGTATTGTTAGCAAATGCTTCTGTTCCTTTATAATCAATGATTTTATCTCCTGTACCATGCAATAATAGCATTGGAGTTTTTAAAGAGGAAGCATTTTTAATAGCCCATTCGCCAGCATCAATAAAAGATAAAGAAAAATTAGGGCTTATTTTATCGTGAACCAGAGGGTCATTACTATATCTTTTAACTTCAATAGGGTCACGTGATACATCGTTTGTGTCTAATTCATTACCTAAGGTAATTGAAGGAGCAATTTTTTGCATTACTTTTCCTAACGAAAGTTTCCAAGCTGGTGGCTGAAAAGCTAAACGTAAAAACGGACTTGTAGCTATAACTCCTTTTAGGTTGTGTTCTTTTCTAAGTGTGTAATTAATTACAGTGTTGCCTCCCATAGAATGCCCGTATAAAAAGATGGGCTTGTCGTTAAAAACCTCTTTAGCTTTTTCAATCAGTTTAGTAACGCTTTTTAATACATAATCGTAACCTGGATTGTGTCCTCTTTTTCCTGTTGTCTTACCATGACCGAAGTGGTCAAAAGCAATTACGCCAAAATTATTATCGGTTAGTTTTTTTGCAACATGTTCATATCTTCCAGAATGTTCTCCCATTCCGTGAATTAATACTACGACAGCTTTTACGCTTTCTGGTTGCCAATATTGACCGAAAAATTCAGTTTTTTGAAACTTAAATGTAAATGTGTTGTGTGTCATCTAGTCTCTAGTAATGTTTCCGTCTTCTAAAATATTGAAAATAATAGTAGAAGGGGTGTCAGAAATATATTCTACTAATTCAATGCTGTTTGTATTAAGAGTAGAGGTAGTTTTTAACATGCCTTCTGCTATTTCATCATAAGCTAATACTTGGCTATTAATAATATTAAACTTGTCATCATAGTTTACTAACATAGAAATTAGTTCAGTGTTATTAGGATAAAAATAATATACTATTGATTGAAAATTTTCTGATATTTTAGGAAGATAAGAAACCCCAATTTTAGCTTTTTCATTGTTTAATTGCTCTTCAAAAATAGAAGGAAGTTTTAAAAGTTCTTGTTGTGACTTGGTTAATAGTTTGCCTTCAGCATGATTACTAAAGTTTGTACTGTCAATTAAAGGAACAGTTTTAGTAGGGTAGTTGTTTAAAAATGAATATTTGTTTACTTTACAAGATGTCATTGATGCAATAATAGCAACGAAAAGTATAATTTTAATTGTGTTTTTCATTTTATGGGATTTAATTTTTTAAGTTATGTGCTATAAATATAACTAACTTTTGTTTGTTAGTACAAACTTCATGGCCTTGGCTTTGAGTAAACATTCTTCATATTCTTTTTCTGGGGTAGATTTAGCTGTAATAGCTCCACCAACGGAGTATGAAACGTATTTGTTTTCTGCATTGTATAAAATACTTCGGATAACTACGTTAAAATCGAAGTCGCCATTTGGGGTAAAATAGCCAACGGTACCAGAATATAACCCGCGTTTGGTTTCTTCTAATTCTTCAATAATTTTCATTGCTGAAATTTTAGGAGCCCCAGTCATACTTCCCATTGGAAAAGTGTCTTTAATTACATCAACTGGGTGTGTGGTATTTTCAATTTCTGAAATTACGGTAGAAATCATTTGGTGTACTTGTTTAAACGAATACACTTTGCATAGTTCTTCTACTTGAACACTTCCTTTTTTAGCTGTTTTTGATAAGTCGTTACGAACTAAATCTACAATCATAATGTTTTCTGAGCGTTCTTTTTCATCACGAGCTAAGTCAAAAGCAATTTTATTATCTTCAATAGGATCAATCAAACGTTTTGCTGTTCCTTTTATAGGTTGTGATATAACTTTTGATTCTTCTTTTCTTATATATCGTTCTGGAGTAGCAGAAAGCAAGTAATGATTGTCATTTCTAAAAAAAGTAGCAAATGGAGGCTCTGATATTTTGTTTAACTGCGTGTATACTTTATACGGATTTATGATTGTGTTTTCTGCATAGAATTCTTGACAGAAGTTAGCTTCATAAATGTCTCCTCTATGTATATGTTCTAGTACTTTTTCTACTTTTTGATGGTATTCATCTTTATGGATACGTAGTTTTATTTTTACGTCATCTGTTTCTTTTTGTTCGTGATTTTGAATAGTAGGGTTGGTTTCAATGATATCTTCAAAATCTTCTTCTAATTCATCATCAATCATTTGCAAGTAGTGAAATTCAACTGTGTCTCCTTTGATGAAAATTAACTTTTGAGGTTGAAAAAAATACAAGTCAGGAAAATGAAGTCCGTCAAAATTCTTAGAAGTTAGTCTTTCAGTATCGTTTTTAACATCATAGCTAATGTAGCCAAAGATGTAGTCTTTGGTGAAAGACTGATATTCTTTTAGCTTATCAAAAGCGTTGTGATAATCTGTTTTAATAGAGGTAAATTCTTCTACAGCTAAAGCACAATCGAAAGAACTGTACTGTTGTTCATAGTTGTTAGAATCTAACCAAACAGCAGTTTCAAATTGTGTAGCCCAAACAAATAGTTTTTGCTTGAAAAGTTTAGGGGTGTCTATGGAAAAAATACGGACAGTTCTTGACATCGCTACAAAAATAAGAAACCCGATAGAAATACTACTATCGGGTTTAGGTTTTTATGATTTTGAGTTTTATATCATTTACAACTTGAATAAAGAAAAAAATCATTATTTTCTTTTACAGTAATTTCAAATCATAACTGGTATTATTCTTTTTTTGAGTTTTCGTATTCTTTAATTTTCTTTTCAACTTCTTCTAAAGTACCTTCAAAAGTTTTTTCTTCAGTTGTTTCTTCACCGTTTTTAACAATTGTAGTAGTAATAGTAGCTTTAGCAGTACCATCATGATTCTTTTCAATAGTTACTTTAATGATATTTTCTAACTTGTTCTCAGTAGTAGATTCAGCATCAGTTGAAAGTTTTATTTCATGTTTTTCACCGTTTTTGTCAATCCAGACTTTACTATTTTCTGTCTTTTCATATGTTTCAGAAGAAGCATGTCCGCCTAATGTTGGGGCAATAACTAAACCAACTAAACAGGTAAGTTTAATTAAAATATTCATTGATGGTCCAGAGGTATCTTTAAAAGGATCACCAACAGTATCACCTGTTACAGCAGCTTTATGAGCATCAGAACCTTTGTAAGTCATTTCTCCGTTGATTTCAACACCAGCTTCAAACGATTTTTTTGCATTATCCCAAGCGCCACCTGCATTATTTTGGAAAATAGCCCACATAACACCTGACACACAAACACCTGCCATATAACCACCTAAAGGTTCAGCACCAAAAACCAATCCGATAATAATTGGAGTGATGATAGTAATTAAGCCTGGTAAAATCATTTCTTTTAAAGCAGCTTTGGTTGAAATATCTACACATTTTGCATATTCAGGAATACCAGTTCCTTCCATAATTCCTGGGATTTCTTTAAACTGACGACGTACTTCATGGACCATTTCCATAGCTGCTTTCCCTACGGATTGCATTGCTAAGGCAGAAAATATTACTGGAATCATTCCACCAACAAATAACATGGCTAATACATCTGCTTTAAAAATGTTAATTCCGTTAATTCCTGTGAAAGTTACATATGCAGCAAACAACGCTAAAGCAGTTAAGGCAGCAGAAGCAATAGCAAATCCTTTACCAACTGCAGCAGTTGTGTTTCCTACTGAATCTAAAATATCGGTACGCTCACGAACGTGGTCTTCTAATTCACTCATTTCAGCAACTCCACCTGCATTATCAGCAATAGGCCCGAAAGCATCAATAGCTAATTGCATAGCAGTTGTAGCCATCATTGCTGAAGCCGCTAAAGCTACTCCGTAGAACCCTGCGAAATAATATGAACCATAAATAGCAGCGGCAAATAATAAAACAGATAAGAAAGTAGATTTCATACCTACTGCTAAACCAGCAATAATATTGGTTCCAGCACCTGTAGCACTATTTTGTACGATAGCTAACACTGGTTTTTTACCTAAACTGGTATAATAAGCTGTAACCATTGAGATTAATGCTCCTACAGCTAAACCAATACAGGCAGCCCAAAACACATTGATAGCTGCTACTTCTTTAAAGCCTTCTCCGAAGAACTTCATTTGCATTGTTTCAGGAAGCATCCATTTAATCAAAAAGAAACTAGCTATTAATGTTAAAATAATAGCAACCCAGTTTCCAGTATCTAGTGCTTTTTGTACTTGTGCTTCTTTTGCTGTATTGTCTTTGATTCCTACTAAAAAAGTTCCGATGATTGATGCTACGATACCGACTCCTGCAATTACTAAAGGGAGTAATATTGGTCCCATTCCGTTAAAGGCATCAGAAAAAGGTGAGGTTATAGACATATCTCTAATAACATAATTTCCTAGCACCATAGCTGCTAATACGGTTGCTACGTACGAACCAAATAAATCAGCTCCCATACCCGCAACATCACCAACGTTATCACCAACGTTATCTGCAATGGTTGCTGGATTACGAGGATCATCTTCGGGGATTCCTGCTTCTACTTTTCCTACTAAATCGGCACCAACATCGGCTGCTTTGGTATAAATACCTCCACCAACACGAGCAAATAAAGCAATTGATTCAGCTCCTAAAGAAAACCCAGCTAAGGCTTCTAAAACAACAGTCATTTCATTATAAAAATTACCTCCATTTGTAATAAATTGACCGACGAAGATTAGAAAGAATAGACTTAACCCTAAAACGGCTAAGCCTGCTACTCCTAATCCCATTACGGTTCCACCACCAAAAGATACTTTTAGTGCTTGAGGTAAACTAGTTTTGGCAGCTTCTGCGGTTCGTGCATTGGCATCGGTTGCTATACGCATTCCTATGTTTCCTGCTAAAGCAGAAAAAATTGCTCCTATAATAAAAGCAGGAACAATCATGATACTTGTTGTTTCTACTAATTGAGAGATTCCAAATAAAGCTAATGAAGCAATGACTACAAAGATTAATAGTAGTCTATATTCGGCAGCCAAAAAAGCGAGAGCTCCTTCTTTAATACTTTTAGAAATGGATTGCATTTTTTCATTTCCAGGATCTTGCTTTTTTACCCAGATCATTTTTATGTACATAAAAATGAGCCCTAAAATTGCCAATGCTATTGGCACATATATCATGTTTTGTTTCATGTTATTGTTATTTGATTAGTTATAAGTGTTCGTAAATATAACAAAATCAATAACTAAACAAAAAACCTCTCAGTTGTAACTGAGAGGTTTTTTGTTTTATATAGGATGATTTTTACAGATTAAATCTTGAAATTTCCATTAGCTTTATGTTCGCTATTTTCATAACGCTCTAAACATTTATCTAAAATTTCGTATGCTTCATTTGCATCACCCCAGTCTCCAATATCAACTTTTTTCTTTTCTAAGTCTTTGTATACTTGGAAAAAGTGTGTAATTTCTTTTTGACGGTGTGGGTTTAAGTCAGTGATGTTGTTATATCTGTTCCAAATTGGATCAGATACTGGTACACAAACAATTTTTTCGTCTGGTCCTTTTTCGTCTGCCATATGGAAAACACCAATTGGTTTTACTTCCATAACACACATCGGGAAAGTTGGTTCAGCACCTAAAACTAAAACATCTAAAGGATCTCCGTCTAATGCTAAAGTTTGAGGAATAAATCCATAGTCTCCAGGATACATCATTGATGAGAATAACATTCTATCAAAACGGATTTTTCCTAAATCAAAATCGTATTCGTACTTGTTTCTGCTTCCTTTTGGTATTTCAATTAAAACATCAACTGTCTTTCTTTCTTTTGCGGTCATATATTCTAAACTTTTCTTCGTTTTCTAAAATCGGTTTGCAAAAGTAGTGATTTATTAGTTTTTTTAAAGAAAAAATAAAGGTAATTTATGGTTAAATGTATGATTATAAGCCGGGTTTAATACCTATACGGATTGCGAACTTAGGTGTTGGAGCAACAATTGAGCCAGTAGGTGGTGTATAATTACTTCTCCAAATAGCGTCAATCCTTAGAAAACGCAAGTTACCATATCCAATATTTTCTAATCCAACACTGTATTCATAATATAGTTTGTTTGGAGCATTGTAGTTAACGTTAGGTGCTCCACTACTATTAACTAATCCATCGTTTATAGCTCTATTTTGTTGTGAAATGTTTCCGTAAGCAGCTCTAAAAGAAACTAAGCTTCTTAGTTTTAATTTTTTTAATAGCGGTATTCTGTTCAAAATATAACCATTAAAATGGTGTTCAAAATGTCCTGCTAAATATTCATCGGCAACAAAATCGTAGTAATTAAGTAAAGCAAAAGTGTCTTTAACTAATGAGAATGTTTGGTTGGCAGGAATTGGACTTAATAAGGCAACTGGAACTGTACCAAATGTTTTTCCTGCTTCAAAACTAGCGTCTAAAGTTCCAAACTTACTTAGTAAAATTGGTTGACTATATTTGAATTGGATTTTATCATAACTATGGGTTCCATTAAAGGGCCCTTTATAGCCTCTTCGGTAGTTTAGTACAAAAGTAGGGAACACGTTTTTTCCAAAACGTCTTTCTACACCTAGTCCGTATACAAATCTCCCTGGAGTGAATGAAACATAAATATCGGAAGCAACATCGGTTACTTGTGATTGAACGTTTCCGTTTTCATCTCTATAATTCATAGAGAAATCTTTCTCAGAAGCTGAAGTTATTTTTGAATGAGAAAAATTAAATCCTACATGTAGGTTTTGTTGAATTTGATAATCGAAGTTCGTAGCTATTTTTTCAATATCTGATAAAAAGAAATTGTCTCCTCTTGAAAATAATGCAGTTGTTCCAAAGCTTCTTCCTAAAAGTTGCGTTGTGTTTAGTAGAGTACTTCCCAATTGTTCAATGTCTTTTTGGTAAGCAACTCCAACAGCTATTCTAGGTTTATAAGATAAAAGGTAACGCGCTTCTGCACCATATTTTACACGTTTATCTTTAAAACCGTAAGCAACATGACCACCTAAACGAAAACGATCGTCTTTAGTTACAAAAGTTCGAAACCCCATTTTAGTTCTAAACCCTTCTACTTGATTGTTGGCAAAAGCAGTCCATAAAGGCCCAATTTGAACACCGATATTTGTGTTTATATAACCACTAGCTACTGTGTTTATTAGTCCTGTTAGGTTTTTTATTTGTTTCTTTTCTTTAACGCTTTCAATTAGTTTGTGTGTTTTTTTACTTTCATTGGTTTGAATATTCTCCCAGTATGAATCTTCTTTTTCATATTGATCAGGTCTAATCTTTTCAATAGTTTGTTCGTAGAAATTTTTAGGAAGAGCTTTGTTTAAGACGTAATTCTTAAAAGTAATATCTTTTTTTATCGTTAACCCTTTGTTACTTTCGTTTTTATCAATGAATGTAAAGTCACCTTCATAGGCATTTTTAGTAGGAATGTAAATACTGTCGTTTCGTACCTCAAATTCTTTTTCAAAACTAAGTCCTCTTACAAAGTTCAAGTTAATACTTTTATGAACTTTCATTTTTAGTTTTTTGATAGAGAAGTTTTTATCGGCTACCCAAAAATTTCCTTGAAAGGCTAAATCTCCATCTCTTCTAGGGAAGAAATATATGTTGTATAGTTTTTTGTTGTTGTTAACAACACTATCGTACAGAACATAGTCATATGTAGAAAATCCATCAGTGGATAAAGGGCTGATGAAGGGTTTTTGAAGCAGTGTTATGTTGTTTTTAAAAACATCAATATTTTGAAAAGTGTTAGCCATTCGGTCAAAAATAAAACCTTGAGCACCTAATCCTTCAGCTTTTTCAGCTTCTATATCTTCTCTAACATTATTGTTTTTATTATCACCATAAACATTGGCAACTTGTTCATTTAAATAAACAGGAATATAATAGTTTATTCCATCACTATCATATTTTATTTCTTGAAGGGCTTGTTTGTATTCTTTCTTGAATATTTTTTTCAAAAACAAAGTGTCTAAGTTGTTTAAACCTATCTCTATGGAAGTGTTTTTTTTGTATTGATAATGGTCAACTAGGTCAAGTCCGTTTTTTCGTTTACGCTTCCATATTTCTTTTAAAATTCTATAAGCAGGATTTTCTTTTTTCTTTAAGCGTTTTTTAGGTTTGGTAACAATAACAACTTCTTCTAACTCATTGCTTTCTTCTTTTAAAACGACGCTTAAAAACTTTGTTTTTTGGCTGACTTTTATGGTTTGGGTTTGAAATCCTACAAAAGATATTTCAAGTACGCCTCTGTATTTATTTGTTTTTAAATAAAACTTACCATTATCATCAGTAGTGGTTCCGTGTGTGGTGTTTTTTAGAATGACATTAACAAAAGGTATTGGAGTATCAAACTCGTCAACTACTTTACCTTGTATTGTTAGTTGTGCGCTTAAAACACTGGTAGTCAGTAGTAATAGTAAGTTAAAAAGATGTTTCATTATTTTTTTACTACAAAATCCTTTTGACGTGAGTCAAAAGGATTTTAATTTATTTTCAATTTCTTTTTTCTTGAATTATTTGCGGTACATTACCTCTTTTACGGCTGATATTACATCATTTGCATTTGGTAGCCATTCTTCTAATAATACAGGAGAATATGGTGCAGGAGTATCAGCGGTATTAATTCTTTTTATAGGAGCATCTAAGTAGTCAAACGCTTCATCTTGTACTCTAAAAGTTATTTCTGATGAAACATTTCCAAAAGGCCATGCTTCTTCTAAAATAACTAATCTATTTGTTTTTTTAACAGATTTTAAAATAGCTTTATGATCCATTGGACGAACTGTACGTAAATCAATAATTTCAACTGAAATTCCTTCCTTAGCTAATTCGTCTGCAGCTTTGTAAGCTTCTTTGATGATTTTACCAAAAGATACTACTGTTACATCAGTACCTTCTCTTTTAATATCTGCAACTCCAATAGGAATGATATATTCTCCCTCAGGAATTTCCATTTTATCACCATACATTTGTTCAGATTCCATGAAAATTACAGGGTCATCATCGCGAATAGCTGCTTTTAATAAACCTTTTGCGTCGTAAGGATTAGAAGGAACAATTACTTTTAATCCAGGACAGTTAGCATACCAACTTTCAAAAGCTTGTGAGTGTGTTGCTGCTAATTGACCTGCAGAAGCTGTGGGGCCACGGAAAACAATAGGACAGTTAAACTGTCCACCACTCATTTGACGGATTTTCGCAGCATTGTTAATAATTTGGTCAATTCCTACTAATGAGAAATTAAAAGTCATATACTCAACAATAGGGCGGTTACCGTTCATTGCTGATCCTACAGCAATACCACCAAAGCCCAATTCGGCAATAGGAGCATCAATAACGCGTTTATCACCAAACTCGTCTAGCATGCCTTTGCTGGCTTTATATGCACCATTATACTCAGCAACTTCTTCTCCAATTAAGTAAATGCTTTCATCTCTACGCATTTCCTCGGTCATTGCTTCGCAAACGGCTTCTCTAAATTGTACTGTTTTCATACGTTTTATAAGTAGTTGTTTATCAAGAGTGCAAAAATAATAAAAATAGGGGTAATATTGTAGTTTTAAAACCAACAAATGATTATGTAATAATAATATCTTAATTTTGAGGTTGATTAGTGTTGAGGAAAAAATTTATTATGCACGCATAGTAAATTAAAAAAAATCCTTAACTTCGTCGCACAAAATTAAGTTTCTTTAAAACAACGATATATGAAAATATTAGTTTGTATCAGTCACGTACCTGATACTACTTCAAAAATCAACTTTACTGATAACGATACAAAGTTTGATACTAACGGGGTTCAATATGTTATAAACCCATACGATGAGTTTAGTTTAACTCGTGCAATGTGGTTTAAAGAAAAGCAAGGAGCAAGTGTAACTGTAGTGAATGTTGGAGGAGTTTCTACAGAGCCTACTTTACGTAAAGCTTTAGCAATTGGTGCAGATGATGCAATTCGCGTAAATGCTGAGCCAACTGACGGATTTATGGTGGCTAAAGAATTAGCCGAGGTTGTAAAAAACGGAGGATATGATTTAGTGTTAGCAGGAAAAGAGTCTGCTGATTATAATGGACAAATGGTTCCTGGAATGTTAGCTTCTTTGTTAGATTTTAACTTTGTTAATGGATGTGTTGGTGTTGAAATAGACGGAACGAATGCTACTTTAGATAGAGAGATTGATGGAGGTGAAGAAAAAGTGTCTTCAACGCTGCCAATGGTAGTTGCAGGCCAAAAAGGAATTGTAGAAGAAAAAGATTTACGTATTCCTAATATGAGAGGTATTATGATGGCACGTAAAAAGCCACTAAATGTAGTTGAGCCTACAGGAGCAACAGCAGCAACAGCTACTCAAAATTTTGAAAAACCAGCACCAAAAGGAGCGGTTAAATTGGTTGATAATGTTGATGATTTAATTGATTTATTACATAACGAAGCGAAAGTAATTTAATCAGTTAACCTGTTTTAATAGAGTTCAAAAGAAAAAATAAAAATATTTGTTAGTGTTTAAGACTAAGAAACTAACCACTAACGACTAAAAAAATAAATAAATATGTCTGTATTAGTTTTTGCCAATTCATCGGAAGGAAAATTCAAAAAAACAGCTTTTGAGGTTGTCTCATACGGAAAGAAAGTAGCAGAGCAATTAGGAAATGATTTAGTAGTATTAACTATTAATGGAGGAGATGCATCTGAATTATATACTTACGGAGCAGAAAAAGTAGTAGAAGTAAAAAATGGTTTAACTTCTTTTAATGCTAAAGGGTATGCTTCAATTATTAAACAAGTAGCAGAAGCAAAAGGAGCAACTACAGTAATTATTGATTCTAGTGTTGATGGACTAACATTAGCACCATTAGTAGCAGTTGCTTTAGAGGCAGGATATGCTTCAAATGCTGTAGCGTTACCAAGCAGTACAAGTCCTTTTGTTGTTAAGAGAAAAGCATTCTCAAATAAAGGATTTAACAACACTGAAGTTTCAACAGATAAAAAAGTAATAGGTGTTGCTAAAAATTCTTACGGAGCACATGAAAATGCAGTAAGTGGTTCTGCTGAAGGTTTTGATGCTACATTACCTGAATTAGGAGTAAAATCTGAAAATATTAATAGAGCAACAGGTAAAGTTACTATTGCTGATGCTGACATCGTAGTTTCTGCAGGAAGAGGTTTAAAAGGACCTGAAAACTGGGGGATGATTGAAGAATTAGCTGATGTTTTAGGTGCAGCAACAGCATGTTCTAAGCCAGTATCTGATTTAGGATGGCGTCCTCACAGTGAGCACGTTGGTCAAACAGGTAAACCAGTAGCTTCTAACTTATATATTGCTATAGGTATTTCTGGAGCAATTCAGCATTTAGCAGGAATTAATGCTTCAAAAGTAAAAGTAGTAATCAATACAGATCCTGAAGCACCTTTCTTTAAGGCTGCTGATTATGGTATTGTAGGGGATGCTTTTGAAGTTGTACCTCAGTTAGTAGAAAAATTAAAAGCTTTTAAACAAGCATAAAATAGTGGTAATTTATTCTTTTTCTAGAAATTAGAGCTCAACTCATAATTTTTAGTAAATTGTGCCCACCTTAGAAGGCTGTCTAAAATTTTAAGCAAAAGGCCTAAATTTAGACAGTTTTTTGTATTTTATGATGATTGATTGTACATGAGTTTAATTAAACTAACTATAAAAGGAATTTCGTATAGCCAAACGCAAAGTGGGGCATATGCTTTAGTGCTGAGTGAAATGGAAGGGACCAGAACACTTCCTATAATCATAGGAGCATTTGAAGCACAATCAATAGCAATAGCATTGGAAAAAGAAATTCGTCCGCCAAGACCACTTACTCACGATTTATTTAAAACGTTTTCAGATCGATTCTCCATCACTGTTAAGCAAGTAATTATACACAAATTAGTTGATGGTGTATTTTATTCAAGTTTAATTTGTGAAAGAGAAGGAGTAGAAGAGGTTATTGATACTAGAACGTCAGATGCAATAGCGTTAGCAGTTCGATTTGAAGCTCCAATTTTTACCTATGAAAATATTTTAGATAAGGCAGGTATTTATCTAAAATTAGATGAAGAACTAACAATTGAAGAAGACTTAGAATCAGATGAAGACGAAATCGAGTTTTCAATAGAGGAAGGAGAAGGGAGCTACTCACACTTATCACTTAAAGAATTACACGAACAACTTAACGATGCTGTAGCCAATGAAAACTACGAGTTGGCAGCTAGAATTCGTGATGAAATCAGCAAACGTTCTTAATTTAAAATATTAAAAATGAAGAAACTATTTACCTTCATAATGCTTTGCGTTACGATGATAACTTTTAGCCAAAGCATTGAAAAAAAGTGGAATTTTTCATCAATTACAACAACAGAAGGAGATTCTATTGTTTCTATAGATCCTACAGACGTTTTTACTTTATCAGAAGGGAACTTTACATACTCATTAGTAGAAAAAGATAGTTTACAAGCTTCAGGAAACTATATTCATCAAAACAACTTATTAATTTTTAACTACAAACAACCTAACGATACAGTTCGTTATTACAATGTGGTTGAGTTAACAAATGAAGTACTAACACTCTCAGAAAAAAATATACTTTATAACTTTACAACAGAACCAAAAGTAGCTTTAGCAAAAGACTCTGAGAAAGTAGCAGAAAGTAAAAGTGAGATAATTCCAAGTCAAGGTTTCTCAATACAAAGTTTATGGAGAGGAACTTTAGGAATGGTAACGTTGCTAATTATTGCTTTTTTATTTAGTGCAAACCGAAGAGGTATTGATTGGAAAACGGTAGGATTAGGATTGGCTTTTCAATTATTAATAGCTATTGGAGTTTTAAAAGTCCCTTTTGTGCAAAAAACGTTTGAATTAGTAGGAGGTTTATTTGTAAGTGTATTAGATTTTACAAGAGCGGGAAGTGAGTTTTTATTCAGTGGTTTAGTAGCAGATATGGACTCATTTGGATTCATTTTTGCATTTCAAGTATTACCTACAATTATATTTTTCTCAGCACTAACGTCAGTATTGTTTTACCTAGGGCTAATTCAAAAAATAGTAAAAGGGTTGGCTTGGTTACTGTCTAAATTTTTAAAAATTTCTGGAGCTGAGAGTTTATCAGTAGCAGGAAATATTTTCTTAGGTCAAACAGAAGCACCTTTGTTAATTAAGGCGTATTTAGAAAAAATGAACCGTTCTGAAATTCTATTAGTAATGATAGGAGGAATGGCTACTGTAGCAGGAGCAGTTTTAGCGGCTTATATTGGATTTTTAGGAGGGGATGATGAAGTGTTACGTTTACTATATGCAAAACACTTGTTAGCAGCGTCAGTAATGGCAGCGCCAGGAGCAATTATAATTTCAAAAATATTATACCCACAAACCGAAGAAGTAAACACAGATGTACAAGTTTCATCAGAAAAAATAGGTTCAAATATTTTGGACGCTATAGCCAATGGAACAACAGAAGGTTTACAGTTGGCAATGAATGTAGCAGCAATGTTATTAGTGTTTATTGCATTCATAGCCATGATAAATGGTGTTTTAGGAAGCTTAGGAGGTTTTGATGGAATTGAATACTTCAGTTGGAAGTTTACTTCTTTAAATGAATTAATTGCAGAGGCAACACCTTATGAGTCATTATCATTAGAATTTATTTTAGGATATGCTTTTGCGCCCTTAATGTGGTTAATTGGAGTAGCTAAAGAAGATATGGCATTGATGGGGCAGTTATTAGGTATTAAATTAGCTGCGAGTGAGTTTGTAGGGTATATTCAATTAGCAGAATTAAAGGATGTAGCAAGTGCTACACACTTAACTTATAGTAAGTCAGTAATTATGGCTACTTATATGTTGTGTGGTTTTGCAAATTTTGCTTCTATTGGAATTCAAATTGGAGGAATTGGTTCATTAGCTCCAGGACAACGTAAAAATTTATCTGAATTTGGTATGAAGGCTTTAATTGGTGGGACGATTGCTTCGTTGATGTCGGCAACCATTGCAGGAATGATAATAGGTTAGCATATTTTACAGAGATAAATATTTTGTTAATTACTTGTTTTTTAGATTTATAGTTTTGTTTGTTCACTTTTTTTGATATATTTATATCAATATTAACCCTCGAAATTATAATCTATAATGAAAAAATTAAAAAATTTAAACGGAATTAAACTTTTATCAAAAAACGAGCAAAACGAAATTAATGGAGGTCGTTATACCTACTGTAAAGGACCACGTTTGTGTTGTACTAGGTTTGCAAACGGTCAAGAGTTTTGTGACTACGGTTACTGCCAAAGTAACGGAACTTGTGTTTGGGCATAAGTATAGTTGATAACTTATTAATATAATTTTAAAAAAGCATCTACAAAAGAGTAGATGCTTTTTGTTTTTGTAATGCTTTTGGGTTAATCATTGTCGCTAAAATGTTCTTTTATTTGCTTGTATAAATAAACTTGTTTGGATTTATTATTACTTATTTGTTCAGTAAAATTAATATAATTGAGGCTAGCTCTTTTGAGCTCTGTTTGTATTTCGTTTTTATTAAGTTTTTTATTTCTAGTCAAATGTAATAAGTAATGAACAGTACGTTTCAATATGTTTTCGGCTTCTTCCATTTGTTCTAGCTCTTTATAAGTATTTGCTAAGTTGTTGCATGAAATAATATATACTTGAATAAAAGGAATTTTTAGACGTATGCACTCTTGAAGGTGATTGTTTAGTACTTCTGCTCTGTATAATGCATTTTTATAGTTGTTCAGGGCTAGTTTATAATTCTTCTTATTGAAAAAATCATTCGCTAAATTAGTTAGTGTTTTCCAATGGTTTTCTACGTTGTTTATGCAAAAATCACTCATGTTATTTTAAATTTTTATTGGCAAAATCCCAGTTTATGATTTCCCAAAAAGCTTCTATAAATTTTGGACGAGCATTTCGATAATCTATATAATACGCATGCTCCCATACATCAAGCGTTAGTATCGGTTTTTTGTCTTTAGTCAAAGGAGTATGAGCCTCTTTCATAGGAATAATTTCCAATTTACCCTCTTTATTTTGCGCTAACCATGTCCAGCCACAACCAAAAAGTTTGGCAGCTGTAGTAGAAAACTGTTCTTTGAAATGTTCGAAACTACCAAAATCTCTTATAATAAGTTCTGCAATTTTACCATAAGGCAATGCTCCACCATTTGGGGATAACGAATTCCAGAAAAATGTATGATTCCAGTGTTGAGCAGCGTTATTAAACAACGGGAAGTTATTTTCTTTATATCCTTGTAGAATTATTGTTTCAATGTTAGAGTTTTGAAAAGAGGTGTCTTTTATTAAATCTTTAAGATTGTTAACATAAGCAGCATGATGTTTTCCGTAATGATACTCAAAAGTTTCTTCAGAAAGAATAGAGTTAAAAGCGTTTTTGTTGTAAGGTAAATCTGGAAGTTTTAGTGATATTTTCATTGGTTTTTACTTTTATGTTTTAAAAATTTAATTGCTTTTTTGAGTGATGTTATTTTATGCAGTTCTTGTGTTGCCTTATCCATGTTTGTACGTATTAACCCCGTTTTTTTAATATGCCGTTCTAAGTGCTTTTTGTTCTTTTCTAATAGTTTTATAGCATAATTCATAACCGATAACATTTCGTTGTTTTGCTTGCAAAATTAAAAAGTTAGATTGATCTAACAAATTTATTTTGTGTTTAATTTTCAGTTTATCAAGAAAAATAGTTTAATTGCTATATTTGCTGCATGGATTCATTAGTAGAAGAAAATTATCTTAAAGCGTTATTTTACCTCTCTAACGAGAAAAGAGAAGTAAGTGTAAATGAACTTTCTAAACAATTGGATATAAAAATGCCAACAGTAACGAGTATGATGAAAAAGTTGGCAGGAAAAAAATTAGTAAGCTATGAAAAATATAAACCCATTCGTTTAACAGTTTTAGGACAGAATAAAGCTGTTACTGTTATTAGAAAACATCGTTTAACAGAAATGTTTTTGGTAGAAGTTATGAGTTTTGGGTGGGAAGAAGTGCATGATATTGCTGAACAGATAGAACATGTTGATTCTCCTATCTTTTTTAAAAAGATGGATGAAATATTAGGATATCCTTCTTTTGATCCACATGGTTCACCAATTCCTGATGTTAATGGAAAAATACCGGCTAAAACCTACTATAAATTAAGTGAATATAAAGGAGGAGATGTAGTAAGGTTGAAAGCTGTTGCTAACTCCTCTGCTGATTTTTTACGTTTTTTAAATAGTAAAGGTTTATCGTTAGAAACAATAATTGAGGTACTTTTGGTAGAGTCTTTTGATGGAACCATGACTCTTGCTTATAAAGACAAAAAAGAAGAAGTGCTAAGTAAAGTAGTTTGTGATAGATTATTGGTTGAGAAAAATTAGAAAACAGTTGATAACTTATTAATATAATTTTAAAAGCATTTATATTTTTTGTAGATGCTTTTTTATTTTTACGTTGTTAAACAATCCAACAATTTTAACGGTTAAAAGCAGAAGGATGAAGCAGTATCATGATTTAGTAAAGCATGTTTTAGATAACGGAAACGAAAAAGGAGATAGAACAGGAACAGGAACAAAAAGTGTTTTTGGGTATCAAATGCGATTTGATTTAAATGAAGGGTTTCCTATGGTAACAACTAAGAAGTTACACCTAAAATCAATTATATATGAATTATTATGGTTTATAAAGGGTGATACTAATGTTAGGTATTTGCAAGAAAATGGTGTGCGTATTTGGAATGAATGGGCTGATGATAATGGTGATTTAGGTCCGGTATATGGACATCAATGGCGTAACTGGAATAGTGACGAGATAGATCAGTTGAAAGAAGTAATTGAAACCTTAAAAAGCAACCCAAATAGCCGTAGAATGTTAGTGTCTGCATGGAACCCTTCAGTTTTACCAGATACTTCAAAATCATTTGCAGAAAATGTAGCGAATGGAAAAGCAGCGCTTCCTCCATGTCACGCATTTTTTCAGTTTTATGTAGCAGAAGGAAAACTTTCATGCCAATTGTATCAACGTAGTGCAGATATATTTTTAGGAGTTCCTTTTAATATAGCATCGTATGCGTTATTCACTATGATGGTAGCACAAGTTTGTGGTTACGAAGCAGGAGAGTTTGTTCATACATTTGGTGATGCACATATTTATAATAATCACATGGATCAGTTAGAGTTACAATTATCACGTGAACCTAGACCTCTTCCGAAGATGAAAATTAATTCAGCAATAAAAAATATTGAAGATTTTACTTTTGAAGATTTCGAATTAGTTGGGTACGACCCTCATCCGCACATAAAAGGAGTTGTAGCAGTATAATTTAACTTTATTTTATACATATTGTTTAGTAGCTTTGTAAGAAACCACCTAAAAAATTATAAAATGAATACAGACGTTGATGTTTTAAAAGAAGATCTCTACGATAAAATAGCTGAAATTAATGATGAAAATGTATTAAGAGCAATTCATACGTTGGTTGACAATATGAGAAATGAAACTTTTGAAGAAGCTACTACAGAAAAAAGGGATCTTACAGGATATATTAAAGAATGGGTGAAAAATATGTAAGCCACACAAACTAAATTTATGATTACACTCATAGCTGCAATTGCAAAAAATAATGCTTTAGGGAAAGATAATGACTTAATTTGGAATTTACCAGCCGACTTAAAACGTTTTAAAAAAGTTACTACAGGACATGCTATTTTAATGGGACGTAATACCTTTGAAAGTATTGGTAAACCTTTACCTAACCGTACATCAATAATTATTACCCGAAATAATAACTACTTTGTAAACGGATGCTTAATAGCTAATAGTATTGAGCAGGCCATTGAGTTAACTGAAGAAAAGGATGCATTTATCATTGGGGGAGCACAAATTTATAAGGAAGCCTTGGAGCAAAACTTAGTTGATAGGCTAGATATTACTGTTTTACATCACGAGTTTGAAGCAGACGCTTTTTTTCCTGAAATTGATAAAACTATATGGAAAGAAGTAGCTCGAGAAGATTTTAAAGCAGACGAGAAAAATAAATACGACTATAGTTTCGTTTCTTATGAGAAACATTAATTATTGTCATTCTGAATTTATTTCAGAATCTCATCATTATACTTAGAAAGACCGAAATGTCAATAGAACTTACTTCAATAACAAAAACATACGGAACACAAAAAGCAGTTAATAATATTTCTTTTTCAGCACAAAAAGGAGAAATAGTAGGTTTTTTAGGTCCAAATGGAGCAGGGAAATCTACAACAATGAAAATCTTAACGGGGTTTATTCAACCTTCAGAAGGAGCTGTGTTGGTAAGTGGAATTGATGTAATCTCAAACCCTATTGAAGCGCAAAAAAACATAGGCTATTTACCAGAACATAATCCGTTGTATTTAGATATGTATGTGCGAGAATATTTACAGTTTCAAGGATCTTTACATAAGACAAAAAAGTCTAAGATAAATGAAATCATTGAAAAAGTAGGACTAACGATTGAGGCACATAAAAAAATCAATCAACTATCAAAAGGATACCGTCAACGTGTAGGATTAGCAGCTGCTATTTTACACAATCCTGAAGTCTTAATTCTAGATGAACCAACAACAGGATTAGACCCAAATCAATTAGTTGAAATACGCCAATTAATAAAAGAACTAGGAAAAGATAAAACAGTGTTGTTGTCAACACACATTATGCAAGAAGTAGAAGCAATGTGTGATCGAGTTATAATTATAAACAAAGGTGAGATAGTAGTCAATAAACCTATTTCAGAACTTAAAACGGATAATGAGCAAGTAATCAAAGTAACGTTTGATTATAAACTAGAAGAGCAATTTATCAAACGCCTACCTAACATAGCATCTTATAAAAACACCTTAGAAAATAACTGGATATTAACCTTTAATACTTCAGAAGATATGCGTCCGGTAATTTTTGATTTCGCACAAGAAAACGGTTTGAAAATTCTTGGATTAAACGCAGAAAACAAAAACTTAGAAAGTTTGTTTAGGGAGTTAACTCAATAAAAATTGATAGAAGAAGAAAAACTAAATAAACAAGTATAAGCTCTTTAATAAAAAAAACTCTTTACATACTGTGCGTAAAGAGGCTTTTGTTTGGTTTTCGTTAAATTTAAAACTTCCTATTTAAAAAAGTAAGGGTGATTTCCCCCTTTTTACTACCTGTAATTCTATTTAATTTTTTTTAGGAGAAACTACTTTTATAAAAGAGTTTTTCATTGCGGTTACTCTTCGTAAGAGAGGTTAATTTTACAATGTCTGATTGCTAACCCTTCAATCTACAAGCAAAAACTAACCAAACTTACTATCAAATGATTTTTGAAATATTACAAATCATTACCGAGGAATTAAACACCTATTTCGACGAAAAAGCCGTAGACTTATCAAATATAGCTATGGCTGAAGGAGATGGGAATTCACCAGGTAATACTCCAGATATTTCATTAACTTTAATTAATACACAAGAAGAATTTGCGTTAAAAAATACTTCCAATAATCGTGTAGAAGGAACTTCAGTTAGTTATAGAAACCCAAAAGTATATTTAAATCTTTATGTTTTATTCAGTGTAGATAAATCTAGTTATGCTGAATCGTTAAAGAGTTTAACAAAAATATTAGCCTTTTTTCAAGGAAAAAAAGTATTCACACATCAAAACACCAATTTTGAAGAGATAGATGGACTAGGGGACTTAAAGACCTTTAAGTTTATTACACAATTATATACCCCTTCGTTTGAGGAGTTGAACTACATATGGGGAACCTTAGGAGGTAAACAATATCCATCTGTACTTTATAAAATAACATTACTAGAAATAGAAAGAGATATTGTAACTAAAGAAGGTACTGTAGTCTCTGGTATTGAACAACAATCAATAATTAAAAATTAAAAGGTTATGTATAAAACATTGTTCAATATCAATATATACCATGCATACTTTCTAAATGAAGGAGAACGAACTTTTTTCGAGTTAAATGGAGGAAATAATGGGATAATACCCCTTACAGATGAAGAAAAAAAACGTATAGAAGAACAATATAATATTAGCAAATTTTTATCAATTCAACCTACAAAAGAGACTGAAAAAAGTTTAAAAAACCATAGACTATTACTTAGAAACCATAAAAAAGGAATTCGAATAGTATCAGAAACTTTAGAAGTAATTGCAGAAGAAGGAAACCAAGAGGTAAAAAGATATAGTCCAATAATCACATTATCTGATTCGCTAACGTTAACTTTTTACTTAAAAGTACACCATCCTTATTTTGAAAACTATTCTAACATAATTGAAAAAAAAGAGCAGCAGTTATATTATTTATCAAACAAAAGCTCCTCAGCTATCAATTTATTTGAAACAATCTCAGAGGTGAAAAAATGGAGCTCATTTTTGATTTCAGATAGTGAAACAAGAAAGCTATTACATCAAATAGAAAGTGAGAAAGAGTTTGATACAACTACGCCGAACTTAGTAACTATAGCAAACACTGATGCTTCTAAATTAGATATTATAGAGTCTAAAATAACAAACGCTATTCCTTTAACTAAAGAAGAAGAAAAGGTGATAGATACTATCAATTCTTTTGTGAGAAGAATTAAAAATAGCGGGGTAATAGGTGTTGTTCAAATCCAGATATCAGGAGATAACAACACAAACCTAACAGAAGAAGTACTAGTTAAGAATGAGCAAACACAATTGTTTGATGTACCAAAACAATGTTTATTAGAGGAGTTTCCTCAGTTTGCTATTTGTATTGAAAACAGAAACACTTTTTGGCGTTACACAAAAAGAAGTGAAAACCTCGTAATGACTACGTCAGAAGAAAAACCTTTGACACTTAATGGACGTGTAGAGATAGACAAACAAGATGTCTCACCACAACCACAAGACGATTATTATTTCCCTAATCCTACTCCAGAAAGTATTAAGAAAGAGTCGCAAGATTATTATTCGGAAGTATTTATATAAACAAAAATTAAAATTTAAAACAAGTAATTATGTCAGCGTACAAAACACCAGGAGTCTACGTAGAGGAAATTGTAAAGTTTCCGCCTTCGGTAGCTCAAGTAGAAACAGCAATTCCAGTTTTTATTGGTTATACCGAGAAAGCTAAAAAGAAAGAGGATAATGATTTATTGTTAGAACCTAAGAGAATTACTTCAATGTTGGAATATGAAACATATTTTGGGTTTTCTGAAAAAGAAACAACGATTGGAGTTAATGTAACAAATGCTAATCAAGCAAACGAAGAAGTTTTAGTAACACAACCAAGCAATCCATCTCCTTTTAAAATGTATTATAATATGCAAATGTACTTTGCAAATGGAGGAGGACCATGTTATGTAACTTCAGTAGGAACTTATACTTCAGCAAGAACCAATAATAATACAAATCCCGTACTTCTTGAAGAGGTAGGGAATAATGGATTTAAAGGGTTAAAAGAAGGTTTAGAAGCAATAGAATATATAGACGAAGTAACCTTGCTTGTGTTTTCTGATGCAACTTCACTAACATCAGACGCAGACTTTTATAGTTTATATTCATTAGCGCTTACTCAGTGTAATAAACTACAAGACCGTTTTGCAATTATTGACACCTATTCAGATAAAGAATATGATGATGGAGGAGGGGATGTAGATCCGGTAGAAGCTCTTAGAAGTAAACTATCTTTAGGAAAAGATTATTTAAAATATGGAGCAGCATATTTTCCGTATTTAAATACAATTTTAGATTTTTCTTACGATGAAGATAGTATTGATATCCAAGGATTAGAAGAAAGCTTGTCAGTACAAGCGGATAATGTAATCGATGGAATAAATTTAACAGAACTAGATGGGTTATTGACTGTATTGGTTGATACAAAAAATGCTATTGATGGGGCAGGTAATGAAGTAGCATTAACGTTTAAAAATGATGCAATTTCTAGCGTTAAGAACATTATTAGCTATTTAGAAGACATTACTACATCAATTAATGACTTGGTTTCTGAAGCGGAAGACTCAGGAGAAGCCTCTTTAACAGCACCAAGTACAAGTATGACAACTTGGATGGACAGTAATCTAGAAGCTATTCTAGCCGACTTACACGGTAAAATATTTAAACTACAACAAGATGATACAGAAGGAAAATTAATAGGAAGCTTAACTTCTAATGCGACAAATGTTTTTGATTTATTAGGTATTACTGATGAGGTAGATATGACTAATAATGGAATTTATACAAGTTTGGAAGATCAAACAACAACAAATGAGTTATTTGCTTTAAAAGGAGCAATAGATGGTTTAGGAGGTGTTACGACATTACCCTCATTGGCTGATTTAAAAGTTGATAACAACGCGTTGTATAACAAAATAAAATCAGAAATAGGATTGTTACCTGTTAAACTAGCACCAAGTGCAACAATGGCAGGGATTTATGCTAAAGTAGACTCAGATAGAGGAGTATGGAAAGCACCGGCGAATGTTGGGTTAAATTATGTGTATGCTCCATCTGTTAATATATCACACGATGCACAAAAAGATTTAAATGTAGATACCAAAGCAGGTAAATCTGTTAATGCTATTAGATCATTCGTTGGAAAAGGAAACTTAGTTTGGGGAGCAAGAACCCTTGCAGGAAATGATAACGAGTGGAGATATGTATCAGTAAGACGTTTTTTCAACATGGCAGAAGAGTCAATTAAAAAAGCCTCAGAACAATTTGTTTTTGAACCTAATGATAAAAACACTTGGGTACGTGTAAAAGCAATGATTGATAACTTCTTAACACAACAATGGAGAGCTGGAGCACTTGCAGGGCCTACACCAGAAAAAGCGTTTTATGTAAGTGTTGGTTTAGGAGAAACTATGACAGCTCAAGATGTTTTAGAAGGGAATATGATAATAGAAATTGGTATGGCAGTAGTACGTCCAGCTGAATTTATCATCCTTAAATTCTCTCACAAAATGCAAGAAGCATAAGTAAATTAACTAACCAAAAATTATAAATAAAAAAATAAAGAGTCATGGCAGAGTCATATCCAATGCCAAAGTTTTCCTTTGAGGTAACCTTTGGAGACACGAAATTTAATTGTACAGAAGTATCAGGGTTAAGTTTCGATAATAAAGTAATAGAGTATCGTGGAGGAGCAGATAAAGAATACCACAAATCAAAACAACCTGGGTTGTTCGAGTATAGTAATATTACTATGAAACGAGGAACCTTTGTAGATGAAAGCAAGCAATTTTATAAGCAATGGGCTAAAACGGTTTATTTCCAAGAAGGAGGAGAGCAGTTTAGAGGAGATTTAACTATTAAGTTATTAGATGAAAATGGAGACCCAGCAGTAGTATGGGAAGCTCAGAATGCATACATCACTAAAGTACAACCTACAGATTTAAAAGCTGATGGTAATGAAATAGCTATCGAAACTGCTGAGTGGGCTATTGAGAAATTAAAAATGTCATCGTAATGAACTATCATCCGCCAGTAGGTTTTAGTTTTAAAGTAGAGTTTGAAGATATTTCAACTTCACAAGGAGACAATTCATTTCAATCAGTTTCAGGTCTTTCAGTAGACCTTGAAACTGAAGAAATAACCGAAGGAGGAGAAAATAGGTTCAAGCATACAATACCTGTACGTTCTAAATATCCAAACTTAGTATTAAAAAGAGGAATGCTTGTCGATTCGGAAGTGATTAAGTGGTGTAAAGACGCTCTAGGAAACTTCGAAATACAACCTGTAAATATCAATGTAATGTTATTGGGTGAAGATGAGCAAACCATACAAACTTGGAATGTAAAACATGCATACCCTGTAAAATGGAATGTAGGTGATTTTAATGCTGAAGAAAGCAAACTAGTTATTGAAACACTTGAATTAAGCTACAATTATTTTAAAATAGTATAAAATGCCTATTACTATCAAAGAGTTACATATTAAGATTAATGTGGATGAAAAATCAGTATCACAAGGAAAAACGAGTGGATCAAAAAATGGAAATACTGCAGCTATTGTTACAGCCTGTGTTGAAGAAGTAATGGACATTTTGGAAAGACAAAAACAACGATAATGAGTCAAGGAGAGTTAAAAAAACTAGTCATAAAAGCGTACAAGGATATAGGTTTTACCGATGAGGTTGCAGATGGAGAGTTTACAACATTAGTAAACCCAGAAAAGTATTTGATTGCCTATAAACCTGAGTATGATGAAGAACAAGGGCAAGGTACAAGTGCAACACAACCGAGTTTTACGAGAATCGCTCCACAAGAACTAGACTTAGATTTATTATTTGACAGTAGTGGAGTCATAGATGGTAATCCAGATTTAAAAGATGGGATTATTGATAAAATAGAAGCCTTTAAAAAAATCGTATTCGATTATAGTGGAGAAGAACACAAGCCTTATTACTTAATGATTAAATGGGGAGCGTTACTTTTCAAAGGTTCTTTAGTTGATCTTTCTATTGAATATAGATTGTTCGCACCAGACGGAACACCTTTACGTGCCAATGCAAAATTAAAAGTAAAAGGAACTGTTGATGATGATTTACGAGTAGCAAGAGAAAACAACCAATCGCCAGACTTAACACACTATCGTAAAGTAAAATCGGGAGATACTTTACCGCTAATGTGTCATCGTATTTATGGTGACTCAAAGTATTATTTAGAAGTAGCTCGGGTTAATAAAATAATGCAGTTTAGAAAATTACAACCAGGACAAGAAATTTTTTTTCCACCCTTACAAAAATTCGCATAAATGAATAATACAGGAACCATACAGACTTCAAAAAGTGCCGATTTAGTCACTTTTAAGATCTTAATTGAAGGAGAAGAGCTCTCAAAACAATACGAGGTAAAAAGTATTACTGTAGCTAAGGAAGTAAATAAAATACCTACAGCTCAGTTAGTTTTACTAGATGGAGATGCTTCTCAAAGAGATTTTAAGTTAAGTAACGAAGAGTTGTTAATTCCTGGGAAAGAAATTGAGATTACTGCAGGATATCATTCAGATGAAGAAACCATATTTAAAGGAATTGTTATCAAGCATAATCTAAGAATTAGAGCAAACTCAGCACAACTAATAGTTGAGTGCAAAGATGAAGCGGTAAAAATGACGGTAGGTAGAAAAAGTAAGTATTTCTACGAAAGTACCGATAGCGACATTTTTGAAGAAATTATAGGGAATTATAGCTTATCTAAAGATGTAGAAGCTACCAATTATAATCATGCAGAATTAGTACAATACAATGCGTCAGATTGGGATTTTGTGGTTTCAAGAGCCCAAGCAAATGGGAAATTGTGTTTTGTAGATGATGGAACGATTACCATAGCCAAACCCAATATGAGTCAATCAGAAATTGAAACTGTAACCTTCGGAGGTTCCTTATTAGACTTTGATGCAGAAATAGATGCACGTCATCAAGTTAAAAAAGTAGCAGCTTATAGTTGGAATCATGCCGACCAAGAAGTAGTCGAAATTGAAGGAAAAGACCCAAATGTAAGTTTAAACGGAAACTTATCGGTTTCAGACTTAAACAAAACCATAGGCTTAGAAAGTATGGAGTTACGACACGGAGGTGTTGTTACGGATACTGAATTACAAGATTGGGCAGATGCTAAATGGTTATTTCAGCAATTAGCAAAAGTAAGAGGACGTGTAAAATTTCAAGGAATCCCATCAGTGAAACCAAACACCATTTTAAAACTAGAAGGTGTAGGAGACCGATTTAACGGAAATGTATATGTAACAGGAGTTCAACATGTTATTTCAGAAGGAAATTGGGTAGCCAATGCACAATTTGGCTTATCAACAGAGTGGTTTTCTGAAACCTTTGAAATCTCAGCAAAACCAGCTTCAGGATTATTGCCAGCCATTCAAGGTTTACAAGTAGGAATTGTTTCTCAATTAGAAGAAGATCCTGACGGAGAAGACAGGATTCTAGTGCAAATTCCCATAGTAAATAACGAAGAAGAAGGTATTTGGTGTAGAGTAGCTTCACCCGATGCAGGAGATAGTAGAGGTATTTTCTTTCGTCCAGAAATAGGTGATGAGGTGATTGTAGGGTTTATCAATGATGATCCTAATGATGCTATTGTTTTAGGCATGTTGCATAGTAGCGCAAAACCTTCACCGATTACAGCAACAGACGACAATCATGAAAAAGGAATCATTACAAGAAGTGAGATGAAAGTGTTGTTTGATGATGATAAAAAAATAATCACGATTGAAACACCTGCAGGGAAAATTATTTCACTTGATGAAGATGAAGGAGCCATAACAATTGAAGATGATAACTCTAATGTAATAACTATAAACGGTGACGGAATATCAATGGAAAGTGCAGGAGATATTTCATTAAAAGCATCAGGAGATGTAAATATTGAAGGGACAAATGTGAGTATAGCAGCCAATGCAGAATTTAAAGCAGAGGGTAGTGCTGGAGCGGAAGTTTCAACAAGTGCTATAGCTGTTTTAAAAGGTTCATTAGTCCAAATAAATTAAAAAAATGGGAAACCCAGCAGCAAGAATAACAGATATGCATGTATGTCCAATGGTAACAGGAACGGTTCCTCACGTTGGAGGGCCAATTTTACCAGCGGGAGAACCTACGGTATTAATTGGAGGTTTACCCGCAGCAAGAGTGGGTGATATGGCAACTTGTACAGGACCACCAGATAGTATAGTAGCTGGTTCAGGAACAGTATTAATCGGCGGAATGCCAGCAGCAAGAATGGGAGATAGTACTTCACATGGAGGAACTATTGTACTAGGAGAAGCAACAGTTTTAATAGGGTAACAATGGAAAATAAAAAAGCATTTTTAGGAATAGGTTGGGATTTTCCACCAGAGTTTTCAAAAGATCTAAGCGAAGTTGTCATGATTTCTGAAGAAGAAGACATTAAAAGTAGCTTAGAAATATTGTTAACTACCAGATTAGGAGAACGCGTAATGCTGCCTAATTATGGTTGTAATTTACAAGAACTTCTTTTTGAAAAATTGGATAGAACCCTAATTACTTACGCTAAAGAATTAATAGAAACAGCAATTTTATATCACGAGCCAAGAATCGATGTGATTCATATTGATGTTTCAGAAACTGATCCTTTAGAAGGAATGTTAGTGATAAAAATAGAATACAGAGTTAGAGCTACCAATAGTAGAACGAATGTTGTTTTCCCTTTCTATAAAGGAGAAGGAACCGATATAAATTAAGACACACCATGAGTAAAATCATTTCTAGCATATTACAACGAAACGGAACAGGACAAGAGCTGCGTTATATTGACGCATTAGATCCTGATAATTTCGAACTTCACGATTTTACTATAGAAGATTGGATTTTGTTTGCCTATAGTTTTGCCAAAAAGCTAAATTATTTTCCTACAGAAAATCACGAAAAAGCTTCAGGAGATTGGCAACATTTTTTTAAAAAACTAACCACATCAACTATTCCTTTTAGAGGAACTAGAGAATATCAAAAATTAAAAGAAAACATTAGCTCAACTCTTAATGGATATACGGAGGAAGGAAAGTTGAGTCCGCATTTAACCTTGTTTGTTTGCTTCTTAGAGTTATTAGAATTTTCAAAAGAACGATTTAATAATTTAACCAAACGTCATTTAGATTTTTATTACAAAGAAATATTACGAGTTCAAAAGCGAGAACCTGTTTCAGATCAAGCGCACATAATTTTTGAACTAGCTAAAAAAATAACGGATGAACGAATAGAAGAAGGCACTTTATTAGATGCCAAAAAAGATCCTTTAGGAAATCCGTTGGTTTATGAAACAACAGAAGAACTAATAGTAAACAAAGCCTCAGTAGGTGCTATAAAAACGATTTACAATAACAATTCAGAAGGTTTACAAAAGATAAAAGCGAGCGAGGTAGCTAACACAAAAGATGGTTTTGAAGAACCACTTCCTGAAGATGCGCCGTATTGGTACCCCTTCGGATATCCTGCAAGTAAAAAAAATGCTACTGAATTACCAGATGCGGTAGTAGGTTTTTCAATTGCCTCACCAATGTTATTATTGCAAGAAGGGGATAGAACAGTAATAGTTACGATTAAGTTTAAAAACAATTTTGAGGAAAACTCTTTTGATGTAAACGAACTACTTCAAACTGTTCAAATTTTTGGAAGTGGAAAAGAAAAGTGGATTGAACCAACATTGGTTGCTGTTAACAATGTAAATGATGGAGCGTTAGTTACTACGAATCAAATAAGTTTCAAATTTACATTAGGGCTTGATTCAGGTGCATTAGTAGGATATAACGAAGAGTTTTTACTAACAAAATATAACACTTCACATCCGTTAGTGCGTTTTGAATTTGATGTTTCAACTACTGTGGGGTATGATTTTTACAGGTTTTTAGCAGGAAATACACTTGAAAGAGTAACCATAAAAACAGATGTTAAAGGAGTAAAGTCAGCAACTGTTGAAAATGACAATGGAGTTGTAAGAACTAAAAAAACATTTCACCCTTTTACAACACGTCCTATTAAAGGATCGAATTTTAGTGTGAGTTATGACGAAGCTTTTTCAAAAAAATGGAAAAATTTCACGATAAACCTACATTGGAAAAATACCCCAGAAGACTTTAAAGAATGGTATCAAGCATATGTAACATCACCAAACTATTCATCAATCAATAAATATATTGAGGTACTCAAAAAAGAGATAGATGAAAGAGCCTTATTGGTGAATAATGAAACGCATTTTAAAGTAGAAAAACGATTATTACACGCCGCGGGAGAAGCCAATGAAACAGTAGGGGAAATAAAAAATCTCTTTATAAAAGAGGTAGATGAAGAGACTGATGAAGTAAGCTATATGTCAGATTTTGAAGTGAAAAATACTGCAAATGCTTATGAAATAGAAAAAGCAGAAGCTTTACAACTTAGTTTAGAGCAATCTTTTTTACACGAATTATATTCTAAATTGTATGCATTAGCAGTAAGTGCAGATGATAAAGATATTATTTTTCCTAATGAGCCTTACACTCCTTTGGTTGAGTCAATTTCTGTGAATTATTCAGCAGAAGAAACCATCGTGATGGAAGGAATAAGCATGGAAGGAAATCGTATTCAACTTTTTCATGAACATCCTTTTGGTCAGCATGAAGAAAATTACGCAGAAAAAAAGTATTTACAAGAAGAAAAAGGAATTGTAGATATTTTTGATAAAGATGTTATTCAAACCACACTAGTACCAAAATACTGTATAGGAGGTCATTTATTTTTAGGAATTGAAAACTTAGCACCTCAACAAAATCTTTCATTATTAATTCAAGTATTAGAAGGAAGTGAAAATCCACTAGTAGAAAGCTTTGGAGAAAACGAAAAGATAAATTGGTCGATATTATGTAATAATAAGTGGAAAACGTTAGAAAATAATATCATTTCTAATAATACAGACAACTTCTTAAAATCAGGAATTGTTACGTTTTCAATACCTAAAGAAGCTACTTCAAATAACACGTTATTGCCATCAGGTTATACTTGGATAAAAGCACAAATGAGTAAATCATTTGAAGCAGTCTGTAAAGCAAATGGAATTCATGCTCAAGCAGTATTAACTACTTTCAAGAATAACGATAATGAAGTAAGTCACCTAAAAAATGGGTTACCTAGTGAGACCATTAAAAAAATGGTGACACGCATTCCGCAAATAAAATCAGTTTCACAGCCTTATAACGCATTTGGAGGAAGCCCAGAAGAATCAGACGATAATTTTTACAGAAGAATAAGTGAACGCTTACGTCATAAAAACAGAGCGATAACTTTGTGGGATTATGAGCATTTAATTCTCCAAGAATTCCCAGAAATTTATAAAGTAAAATGCTTAAACCATACTTCAGAAACAAGTTTTACAGCAGCGGGTCATGTAACACTCGTAGTTGTTCCAGATACTGTTAATAAGAATGTGTTTGATATGTATCAACCACGAGTAAGTAAAGCCACTTTAAACAGTGTAACACAGTATATCAACTCATTAAATACACTACATGTAAATGCAGAAATTATCAATCCTAATTACGAAGAAGTAAGTATAGGTTTAGAAGTAAGTTTTTATGATGGATATGATGAGAATTTCTATACCGAACAACTAAAAACTGACATTACGAAATTCCTATCACCTTGGGCGTTTGACGAAACCAAAGAAGTAACTTTCGGAATCATGTTACATAAAAGTGTTTTAATCGATTATCTAGAAAAACTACCCTATGTAGATTATTTACAAAATGTAACCATGAATGGTGATGCCAAGGTGTACAAAATAGAACCAAGTGATCCAAAATCAATATTAGTATCTGCCAAAAAGCATAATGTAAGTACTGTATTAACTACCTGTAAAGGAACTAAAAAAACCATAGAACAAACATGTCAGCTATAAACGAACATATCAATATTCCTAAGAATATATCTACCAAAGATGACTTAGATTTTTCTTTTTTAAGAAAAGAAGGAATTTCTTATTTAGAAACATTCGGAGGTAAGTTATGGACTGACTTCAATTCGCACGATCCTGGAGTAACTATTTTAGAAATGTTGTGTTACGCTATTACCGATTTAGGGATGCGTATTAATACACCACTAGAAGATTTATTAGCATCTAAAGATCCAAATTTATCACTACAAGCACAGTTTTATAAAGCATCAGAAATTTTTCCAACGAAACCAGTCAATGAATTAGATTATAGAAAACTGTTTATTGATTTAGAAGGAGTAAAAAACTGTTGGTTGCGAATTTATGATAAACAAGTGTTTGTTGATTGTAAGAATAACAAATTAGGGTATCAAAAGTTTGAAGAGATTCTACCAGAGTTTCAAAAAGATTTTAAGTTAAAGGGGCTGTATTCACTGTTAGTTGATTTAGAAGAGGGCTATACAAAAGAGCAAGTGCTTCTACATATTAAAAAAACATATCACAAGAATAGAAATTTATGTGAAGATTTAATAGAGGTAAACGAAGTAGATACGCAGCTTATTGCCGTTTGTGCAAATGTTGATGTTGTGCCAGAAGCCGATGAAGAATGGGTGTATGCTAATATTTTATTTGAAATAGAAAACTACTTATCACCGTCATTAAAATTCTATTCAATTCAACAAATGCTAAATAGAGGGTATACTACCGATGAGGTATTTGATGGACCAGTGTTGGAAAGCGGATTTATAGATATTGAAGAGCTTAAAAAAGCAGAGCTAAGAAAGGAAGTACGTCTTTCAGATGTGATGAAAATCATAATGAATGTAGAAGGAGTTAAGTTAATTAAAGACATTTCTGTAGGATTTTGTGACGAAAACATCGTTCAAGAAAATAAATGGGTAGTTTGTATCGATCCAGATAAAAAACCAGTATTGTGTGAAAAAAGTACGTTTAATTTTAGCAAAGGATTTCTCCCACTGAACTTAAATTATGATAGAGTAGATGAGTATCTTAAACAATTAAAAGAAGATGAAGTTGCTTTACAACAAATCACAGCCGAAGAGAAAGTTTTATCACTACCCAAAGGCAGTTCAATAGGAGCTGGAGAGTACACTACTATTCAGAACGATTTTCCTGATACCTACGGAATTGGTCAAGAAGGGCTAGCAATACACGTAACCAATGAAAGAAAAGCAAAAGCGAAACAACTAAAGGCGTATTTAACATTTTTCGATCAAATCTTAGCAACCTATTTCAAACACTTATCAGAAGTAAAAACATTATTGTCTGTTAGCGGAGAAGAAACTCGAACATTTTTTACGCAAGCAGTAAAAGATATTAAAGATTTTGATGAGCTTGTAAGTGAATATCCAGAATCAAACGATGATGAATTAACAAAGCTATTATTCAATCAGTTTGATAATAATGTAGAACGTAGAAATTCCGTTTTAGATCATTTATTGGCGCGTTTTGCAGAACGATTTGGAGAATACACGTTTATTATGAAAGCGTTGTATGGAACGGCAACCGATGAAATTGTACTATCGAACAAAGAAGCCTTTTTAAAAGACTATAAAGTAATTAGTAGTGAAAGAGGACTTGCTTTTAACTACTATAAACAAACCCAAGAAAATCTATGGGATACGAATAATGTATCTGGATTTCAAAAACGGATAGCACGTTTAATGGGAATTACCAATGAAAAAAGAAGACATTTAACGGAAACCAGTGTAGATATTTATGAAGTAACAGAAGGTAGTAATACATACAGATGGAGGTTAAAAGATACTAATGGAAATATATTACTATCAGCAACTGAAAACTATACTAAAAAAGTTTTTGCTATTGAAGAATTATACTTTGCAGTATTACAAATTGTGCAAACCAAGGAAAAAGATATAGAGGAAGCTTTTGAAGAGGGTATTACAAATAATATGCAAGTAGGGTTTATAAGAATTCATGAATCTACACCATCAAAACCTTCTATTCCAGTAAAGTATTCTTTTGATGTTATAAATCCAGAAAAACCAGAGAGCAGTACCGATTACATCATTGCAAAACAATACAAATACTATACTGATATCAATGATTTAAAGGAAGCATTGTTAAACACAATTTCTTTTCTGAAAAAAGATTTTACAGAAGAAGGAATGTTTTTAGTAGAACACATGCTATTGCGTCCAGATGTTACCAATAATGAAGCAACAAATTTCTTATCTATTTGTGCTAAAGACTGTGAAGATTGTGGAACGATTGATCCTTATTCTTACAGAGTAAGTATCGTTTTACCAGGATATACCTATCGTTTTTCAAACCCAGATTTTAGACGTTATATGGAAGATGTGATTAGGCAAGAACTCCCATCACACATTTTACCGAGAATTTGTTGGGTAGGAGAACGAAAAGGAACTGTAGCAGATGAAGAAAACGATTTGTTACAATTCGAAAACGCATATAAAAAGTACTTGTTTGTAAAAACAAACCTTGAACAGGAACAACCGACAGAGAATAATGAGTTACCAAACTTAATACAAGCAATGCAGCAATTAAATACGATTTACCCTGTAGGAAGATTAACCGATTGTAATGCAGAAGACGAAGCATTAGATGGAAGAATTATACTAAACCAATCTAGTATAGGAAACATACAATCAGAAAAGGAAAATACAAACGAAGAAAACTCATAAAAATAGTACGTGTTTATTCATTAACACAGCCAAAACATAATACGTATGGAAACGACCAACTTGAAACTAAAAGAAATTACAACCGAATATAGCAAGTTTAACGCTAATCAGGTATTAACAGAAACACAACTCAATACATTTATCGATTATTTTGATGATCAAAATCGTTTGTCAAGACTTGGTTTAATTGGTGTTGGGATAGCCTGTGGGTTTGAAGTAACTCCTAATTTCAATATAGATAAAACAGCAATAACGAGTATTGATATTGCCCAAGGAACAGCGGTAACTACTGATGGAGATTTGGTTCAGTTTTTTGAATTAATAGAAGAAAATATAAAATCAAAAAAGTTTTCATTCTACAAAAAATTTGAAGATACTGAAGGTAAATACGAGCGATTTAGAAATGCTCAAGACAAGCAATATGATTTATGGGAGTTACATAGTGAGGAAGATGAGTCGCATACCCCTTTAGTTGAGTTTCCAGAGATACAAAAAATGGCTGTTCTGTTGTACCTCGAACAATATCCAAATGAAGACGTATTGTGTAATAAACTAACATGTGACAATCAGGGTATTGAGCAAATTAATAATTTACGCGTATTATTTGTAAGTATTGAAGATTTAGAAGCTATTGTAGCTAAAGATATTATCTATTTAAAGCACAATTGGTATAAAATAAATAATGAACTACCTGTTGTAGAAACAAAAAGAGTGGTGTTAAATGAGAAAAACACCAAAACATTTTCAGAATTAAAAGCTCAGTTTAGCAGTGCGATTAAAGATGAAAGTATAGGTGTAGATTTAATTGAAGGCTTTGATACGATATTCTCAAAATTTCAAAAACCATCAATAACTACTAAAATAAAAGAATTATTTAATTTTAGTCCGTTAGCAGTTCCGTTAGATTTTCAATACAGGTATGATGTCATAAAAGATTTAGTGGATACTTACAATGAAATTAAAGAATTATTACTCCATATTAATGTAAACTGTTGTCCAGATATTGGAGCTTTTCCAAAGCATATCATGTTAGGAAAGTTGAAGAAAGAAACAGCATATCCAGAATTACGTCACCGATTTTATAAATCAACTATTGTAGGTCATGAAAATGAAAACCTTCAAAAACTACAGTTGTTAATTGACAGAGCTATTACTATTGCAAGCAATTACATAGGGAAAGAAAAGTCAAAAGAGGTGGTAATAACTCCATCGCAAGCGCATACATCATTAAGTGAAAAAGCAATTCCGTTTTATTACAATGTTTCTTCGGAACTATTGAAGAGGTGGGATTTTAATAAAACAAAAAACTATAGAGCGAATCAAAATTTAAGTTACCATAAAGAAAACCTAAAAAAGTCAGTAGCAATTCAAAACCCACTATCATACAATATTGATAAAAATGATTTCTATAGAATTGAAGGGCATCAAGGTAAAATGTATAGAGAAGCCTTAGCAAAAATAATAAAGCTTAAAGAAGATAACGGGTTGAGTTTTGATGTCAAAACACTTTCAATTAATGCAGCTGAACAAACAATTAATATAAACAATTACGAATGTGAGTTTGAAGATTTAAAAATGTTGTTAAACGCATGGAGAGCAGAGCAAAATTGTATTTTATCAGAAGTAAGTAAAACATTTTCAGCGTTCAAACTAACCAATCCAAAGGTTAATACAGTAGTAGATAAGTTAATTCCATCAAAAGGTAAAAGAATAATTGCAACTGAAGAAGTAGCAGCTGACACTGCTTTTATGGACAAGGAAGTAATAAATAAAATGAAGTTTCTTTCTAAGGAGGTAACTAAAAATCAAGAAACAGTATATAAATACAATGAAACTGTTTCAAACAAATACCAAGATTATCTACTTAATAAAGAAAATATAGTTAAAGAAAGTTTAACGAAAGAGGAAGACTCGATAGGTTATTTAATAGATCGTGTAATAGATAAAAACAAAGAAGGATCCGCAAGTGATATTATTGTTGAATTGAACAAAGAAACGGAAGCTTTAAAAGAAAAAGAAGTATGGAAAGAAGAACCAACGCTTAGTGATTTTATATTAACAGACCTTACAGAAACGTTAGTTCATACGTATGTTTTAGATACAAAAATCCCATTAAATATAAGAGATATAGATAACCTTGTATTAACAAGCTATAAATTAACAATAGCGGAGCTGTGTAAGAAAGTAAAAAACCTACAAGCAAAATATAACAGTACCTCATTGGAAGTTTCAACCAAACAAATTTTAGGTTTATTGATTAACCAATTATCAATTGTTTGTTGTTCAGGAAAAAAGTTAGAAACATTACTAGCAGAAATAGAAAAAAGAAAGAAAAAAATTTTAGAAAGAATACAACTTTCAGAATTTGTAAAACAACATCCAGGTATTGAACATAAAGCAGGAGTTATTCCAGGAGGAACTTTTGTAATGGTCTATGTTACCGAAAATGCAGCAGATAAAAATACATTTGATGATGTAGTGTTAAACATTGTATTTAAAAATCAACCAATAACTTCGGATAAAGAATTAGGTGTTAAAAAAGAGTTTACAAACTCTAAAGATTTAGTATTTGGTAAAGATGAGATTATTTATAGAAATGGAGGAATAATAAAGCTATGGGATAAAAGTTCAACCGTAGAATTTTCATTTGTGGATGGACATTATTTTAATTTTAAAGGAAAAAGGTTTTCTGATCAAGATGTAGTTTTGGTAGGTAAAACATTAGCAGAAACAGTAAGTAATTTTTCAGCTTTTTTAAATAGAACTTGGTCTAGAGCAGGAATGTCTAAATTGCTCAATGCAGAAGAAACGGTTATGTACAAAGACGGTTCTGTAGGAATGCGTATTACTATTAAAGACCATTTAGTACCTAAAGACGAATACTTTTTACAGCTATATAACCCTGTTGTTTTAGAAACTAAGAAGAAACTATATTTCGACGAAAACGATGTAATTAAAGAAAATGAAACACTGAAAAACACAGTAGTAGCAGATTTTTCCTTACCATATATGTGTTGTTCTGATTGTGCTCCAGTGAACTTCATAATTCCTAAAGAACCACCATTTTTAAGCTTGCCAGTAAGTACTATTTGTTTGAAAAAAGATATAGAAATTGACTCTTTACTATTTACTGTAAGACCATTAGATGGAGACGTAAAAGCAAATGTGCCTGAAGGTGTGGAGTCAGGAGTTTATCTAGACCCTGAAGATAAAAAATGGAAAATTGATGTTACAAAAATAGATAAGAGCCTATTAGGTAAACCAATTAAATTTATGGTTAATGATGAACCTACAGATTGTGAACTTATTGTATATCCAACATTAGAATTATTGGTGGAAGTAGAACAACCTATCGAATATAATGAGGATAAATCGAAAGCTAGAGTAACCTATGTGCTACATTGGAAAGACACTGATTTTGTAAATGCTGATTTCTTTAACAATATTAAATATGAGTGGGATTTTATGGGAGATGGCATCAAGGTAGAACGTACACCTATAAATAACAAAGTTTTCCAAAATTATATACTACCAATTGATGATATAAAAAATGAAATACAACCAGGGTTAGAAATTTCATTAGGTCCATGTAAGAAAACGATTGCTATAAAACCAATAGTTTTTGATACACTAACACCATCTGAATTAGCAATTCAGCCCACATATTGTATCGATTTTACTGAAGAAAAAGTGGCTAGAATTCCATTTACGAATGTTAATGGAACCATAACCATTGTAGATGGAGTCATAAATGGAGTAACGATTGAAAACAATGAACTAGTTGTTGATATAGCAGTTTTTGAAAATTATGGTCAAATAATTGAGTTTTTAGAAGACGGACAAACAACCAATGCAAGAATCACAATTCATGAAGTTAAGCAAATAAGTATTTCAGAGCAAAGTGAATCAAGGTTTATGTGGAAAGACGGACAGTTATTTTACGAAGCAGCTTTCGAAGCAATACTTCCAGAAGGTGTAAAACCAGAAGGATTAAAATTCAATTGGAGTGTAAACGATATTGAGTCAAGAACTGAACTTTTTAATCCTAAATTATTGGTTAAAGAAGGAACAGAAAATACATATACAGTAGTACTTACAATTACTGATGGTAATAGCTGTTTTTCAACCGCGGAGTTTACAAAAACTATTGCGTTTCCAGAGTTCATAATAAATTTACCCACTACTTTTTGTTTAAGTGATAAAGAACCTTATCCAGTTATTGTGAGACCACAATTTGAAGGAGTCCAACTCACAGGTGGAAAAGTGAAATTTAATAAAGAAACAAATAATTGGGAGTTTGTACCTGCTAATTCTGGACTAACAGATTCAGGAGTTGTAAGTATTGGTATTGTAGGAACATTTGTAACACAAACAATTAATTTAACAGCAACACCACAAGCAAGATTTACACATAGTTTTGATTCAAAAACGAGAATATTATCGTTGACGAATACTTCTGAAAAAGGAGATAAATACGTTTGGATAATTAACGGAGTTGAAAGAGAACCTCAAATAAATAGAACAACAATAACAGAAGACCTGAGCAATTTTGATGGAGATTCAGTAAAAGTCTCTTTAACGGTAGCAAGTGAGTGTGGAGAACACACAATAACAGAAGTGATAGAAATTGGAAAAACACAAGATAAAACCTGTGAGGAAATAACAAAAACAGAAGTTGGAAACTATTATAAGTTAAATAAGTTTAGTATAAATGATGGAGGTAGTGGTACTAATGTTAACATGGTTGTAGTAGTTCCTACAAATGACGCTTATAAAACAATTATAACCGATGAAAGTAATTCTTACCTAATAGGAGAAAATAATAATCAGTTAAGAGGTATATTCTCTAAGTTACTTATGAACACTTCAAAATTACTCATTGAAAATATTGAAAACAGAGCATTGCTAATAAAATATTTTAAAGCAGAAGCTCGATTATTTTTAAACATCCTTCATTGTCAAAAGCAAACAGTTTTAGAGGAAAATAGACAAGTTATTTTAGAGCTGTTAGAAGTTATAGATACTGCTTTTATTTCATTTAAAGAAAATCAAATAAAAGTAGCAGATGAGGCTTTTCTACAATTTTTAAAAGCATGCTCAGTAGAAATTCAAGCTGAATACATTACTACGTTTATTGATGGAAAACTAATACCAAACTTATAATGCTTGCTAAAGGAGATCATAGTATTCAAAAAGTATTTGTTGAGGTAAATACGAAAAGTAAAAAGGTAGCTGAGGAGTGTAAAAACACTATCGAAAACTTTTTACAGAAAGAAGTATTTCCAGAAATAGAAAAGTACTTTAATTCTCTAGAAATAGAGAATGAAGTACTTATTCAACAAATAGAAAACTTAAATATTGAAGTTAATATACCTAGTAGCAATACATCTATAAACGATAGTAGCACAAAGCGAGAAATAAAAGAACAACTCATAACGAAGTTAAAAACAATTTTTAAAGAGCCAGAATTACATGAGGTAGCTATAAAAACTAGTACTGTATCAGAATCTAAATTAGATACTTTTTTTCATTTTTTACAACACGGTATAACTGGTTGGAGGGGGCAAAACAAAGAAAAAAACTTCACGAAAAAAATATTATTTGAAATAACCGAAAATCAAAGTTTTGAAGAACGTTTTTTTAAATCATTAAGAGACCCGATTCAAAAAAAACGATTAATTCAACAGTTTAAGGCTGAAGAGTTACAAATATTATTTCTAAGTATTTTTAATAAACCTAAAGGATATGAATCATTTCTAACAACCATTAAAAAGTTTGGTTTTAAAAACCACAAGATAAAAAATAAAGTATGGGATTTTTTCATTAAAGCTATAATAAACAACGACTTTTCAAGAATAGTAGATGTAATTCAAGAAGAAATAATAATATTAAAAAGAACAACATTTCTAAAGAATTATACAGAAGAGTTAATATTTTTTTTAGAAGAATTGGTTTTGGAAAACACAATATTTAAAAACCAAATTAATGTAGAAAAACTAAAAGAACTTGGAATTAAAATTGATAAAAATAAACTTGAAAATGTTGATAAAGAACATCAAAAGGTAAAAGAAGGAAATATAGAAGTTTCTGAATATTTTGATAAAAATCATAAAAAAGATAAAGAAGTAAATGCTATTCAATCAAATAAAATAGACTTTGAAGTTACCAATATCCATGGTCAAGATATAATTAAGGAAGAGAATCTTGAGAAGAATAAAGTTGTTGATGAAAAATTAACGTTTAAAAATAAAGAAATAGACAGTCTTAATTTACCCATTTCTTTTGAAGAAAGCGATAATAAAAACAAAAAAGAGGATTTAAAGAAACAGTTATTACCAAAAGAAAAAAAGAAAGAAGTAAAAGAAGAACTTAGTACAAAAATGCAGCAGAAAAGTAAGAACATCTATAAAGATAAAGATGTAACCTTAAAAAATGAAAAAGCACTCAAAGATCAAAAAAGAGCCGAATATAAAAGACGACATAACGAGGCATTAAAGAATACATTTTCAAATAAAAAAGAAGTCGTAAGTGAATTTAAAACTCATATTGTAAAAAATGCAGGATTAATTTTATTATACCCTTTTTTAAAACAGTTCTTTAATTCATGTGGCTTTCTTGATAAAGAAAACAAGATTATAAAACCAACCGAAGCAGTTCATTTGTTACATTATGTAGCTACTAAAAAAGAACAGCAATTTGAAAACAGTTTAGTTTTTGAAAAGTTTTTGTGTAATATACCTATACAAAGTTCTATTGAGAGGAATATAGTATTGGGTGATGAACTAAAAGAGAAGTCGGAAGAATTACTAAAAGCAGTACTTCAAAATTGGTCGGTTTTAAAAAGCTCTTCAAACGACCTGCTACGTAATGAATACTTACAAAGAGAGGGAAAGTTAGACTTAACTAAAGATAATCCTACACTAACTGTAGAAAGAAAAACACAAGATATTTTAATAGATACCAAATTACCATGGAATTTAAGCTTATGTAAACTTCCTTGGATGAAGGAATTAATCTTTACGAATTGGTAAAATATAACTAAAACTTTAAAAGTCATGTTTAAAAGAGATAAAAAACCAGAAGCTAATAACGTTCAAGCAAAAGATAAAAAAAAGGATTTGTTTATTCAGCCGAAGTTAGCATTTGGAAGAAAAGGAGATCAATATGAAGTTGAAGCAGATCAAATGGCTGATAAAGTTGTAGGAAATAATAAGGAAGCTAATTCAATACAAAAAAAAGAAAATGAAGAAGAAATACAGCAAAAACCACTGGCTTCTGAAGTAACACCTTTAGTACAAAAAATGGAAGCTACTGAAGATGAGCAACCCGTTCAAAAGATGGAGGAAGAAGAAGCGGTGCAAAGTAAGGAAGAGGAAGAAACAGTACAATCGAAGTGCGATAATTGTGAAAAAGAAGAGAAAGTACAAAAGCAAGAAGAAGAGGAAGCTGTGCAGTCAAAAACGGAAAAATCTACTTCAACAAAAAATAAACCTTCTTTTGAAAGTAAGTTAAAAAGAGAAAATGGAGGTCAAAAAATGGATGCACAAACACAAAGTGAAATGGAGTCAGGTTTTGGAGCCGATTTTAGCCGTGTAAACATTCACAACGATTCAGAAGCAGCACAAATAAGTCAAGAGATAGGAGCGCAGGCATTTACACATGGGAATAATATTTATTTTAACGAAGGAAAATACAATCCAAACTCCAAAGAAGGAAAACATTTGCTAGCACATGAGTTAACACATACCATTCAACAAAAAGGAATGGTGCAGAAAAAAGTGCAAAAGCAATCTGGAAGTAGTAGATGTGCTGCTTCTGATGTTCGAAATTATCGCTTAAGAAGTGGAATCGACTATGATTTTATGGTGCCAGAAGGTTGTCGTTCATCAATAACTTTTGAAGCAAAATGGGAGTTTCATGATAGGGTTAGTTGTTGTACAGGGGAAACACCCTATGAAGTATCAATAAATGGAGGAAGACGACAAAGAATGCCTGCTGGAGATACACATTGCGGAGATGCAGAACCATTTCCATATGAATCCAGAACTTTAAACACAGGTTCTGGTTTACAACGAGTTTCTATTAGAGTAAATCCATTGGATTGTCCAGGAATAAGACTTTATGTGAAAATAACTACAGTTATAAGATAATTATATAAAAGAAACTTTATGTTTTCACCAAAAACCCAACATACCACAAAACCAATTTCTTCAAAACCAAATGGAGGAGGAAGCTTTATTCAACCTAAATTAAATGTTGGGAAACCAGGTGATAAATATGAGGTAGAGGCAGATAGAGCTGCGGATAAAATAGTAGCGAAAGGAAAAGAAACCCCAAACTCTTTTTTCGCACCGACAGTACAAAAGAAAAATGAAGAAGAGATTCAAAAACAAGAATCAAATGAACAAGAAGTTCAGCAAAAACCTTTGGTTGATTCTATAAGTCCAGTAGTTCAATTAACATCAGAAAAAGACCTTCAAAAACAAGAAGAAGTACAACAAAAAGAAGAGGAAGAAGTACAAAAAGTAGAAGATGAAAATATTCAGGAAGTAACAGAAGATAATCTACAAGCTAAAGAAGATAACACTACATCATTTAGTAATGAATTAATTCAACAAAAATCTGAAGAAGAAATCCAACAAAAAGAAGAGGAGGAGGTTCAGGAAAAAGAGGAAGAAGAAATTCAGCAATTGCAAATGTCAGGAGGAGACGATAGTTCTTCGTTAGAAAATGATTTGAGTAGCTCAAAAGGAGGAGGAAGTCCATTGCCTTCAAATACCCAAAACGAAATGGAGTCAGGTTTTGGAGCTGATTTTAGTGGAGTACGTGTTCATAACGATAGTAATGCGGTACAAATGAACCAAGAACTAGGTTCACAAGCATTTACCAATGGAAATGATATCTATTTTAACGAAGGGAAATATAATCCAGAAAGTGATTCTGGAAAGCATTTGTTGGCACATGAATTAACGCATACTGTACAACAAGGAGCGTCACCAGCTTCCAATAACGTTCAAAAATCGGAAGGAGAAACTGATACAGTAACTTTAGTGGCTCCCACTCAAGCGGTAGACATCACTAATGGACTACAACTATCTGATGATTGGTTAGCTTACATTGAACAAGAATCAAGGACACGTAATTTTGATGTAAATGTTAAGATTGGTACACAATTCGAAGGAACTATTAAAATTCGAAAACTTGGAAGACCAGCTGAAGGACAATCTCAAAAGTTTGAATTAACAAGTACTTCAAATAATAATTACCTGAATGTAAGAGGAATGACTTTTTTAAATCCGCTCAGAGATGCTGGCGTATTCCCTATACTTGTGTTAAGTAGATTTGGAGAAGAACAAAGTACCACAGGTTTTTTAAGTGTTAGAGCGGGAGAAGAGGTAGTTCCAAATGTTTTAGGAATTATTCATAAAATTAATGAAAATCTTGAAGCAATGAGCTTTTTAGGGTTGAGCCCTATAGAAGTTGCAGAGGGATTAGAGAACAGGTTTGAAAACGGAGGATTAAACTTTAGAGCGAATAATTTATCAGCCAATATTGATGGATATATAGAAGCAACTGGTAGTTTAGGAATTACAGACTCTAATTTAAGCTTTGAACTCAATTCCACCGTAGATATAGCAGGGTTAGCATCGGGAGAGTTTAATGTAGCAAGAGGCGCTGACGGAAAATTAAGTGGACAAGCAAGTATTGGTGCAGATATAGCAAATGTAAGCGCATCTTTAAATGTTGAGTATGATGATGGAGCAGTAACAATACAAGGTACAGGGAGAATGAATTCAGATAAATTTTCCGGAGAAATCACTTTATTAGTTACCGATGCTACTCGTTCTCGCCAAATGATGCATGCTGCATTAGGAGTAGAAAGTATGGATCAGGAAGCTGAAGCATCCGCTAATCAAGAGCAGGCTACTGTATCAAAAACAAAAGACAATCAAGTATTAGCAGGTTGGGGAGAAGTGCAAGCAACTATAACCCCTTGGCTGGAAGGAACAGCTAAAGTAGGAATAGATAACGAAGGGCATGTCACCATTGTAGGAGAAATTGTGGTTCCAGATGAGATAGAGTTAATGGAGCAACGTGGGAAAAAAGTAGATATTTTCCAAGTTGAAATACGAGCAGGCTACGGTATTCCATTAGTAGGACAAGTGTTTTTATTCGCTAGTATAGGAATGTTTGCCAATGCAGGTTTTGGGCCTTTGGTATTAAAAAATGTAGGTTTTACAGGAACCTACTCTACGGATCCATCAGTATTACAGGAGTTTAATATCACAGGAACCCTAGGAATCAATGCTTTTGCAGTACTTGGATTAGAGGCTGAAGCAGGTGTGGGAGTTACCTTGATAGGTCACGACGTAAAAGCGGGAGTAAATGTTACTGCAGCAGCAGGATTAAGAGCGTATGCAGAAGCCACACCAACTTTTGAATATAAAGAAGAAGCTTCTCCAGAAGGAGGAAAAGTAGGAGAGTCAAGATTAAAAGGACATTTTGAAGCAGCAGCTCAATTGTTTTTACAATTATCAGGAGCCTTATTTTATGAACTAGACAGCCCATGGTGGTCGCCAGCACCAGATGGTAGAGAAGAATATCCATTAGGGGAAGTACAATATCCAATTGGAGATAGTTTAGGAATAGGAGCCGATGTAGATTGGTTAGTAGGGGGAGAAGAGCCGCCAGAATTAACCATGTCTCCTGTTGAATTTGATGCAGACAAGTTTACAGCAGATGTCATGGCTGATCCGCCTCCACGAAGTATGGGAGATAGTGAATCGAGCCCTGAAGGAGAGTGGCAAGGAGAAAACGCAAATAGTAATCAAACAGAAAACCCTGAAATAACAGGAGAAGCAGAAGGACTACCACCTGGTAGAAGAGAAGAAGATTTAAGTAATCTTTCAGAAGAGCAAAAATACATGCGTGCTTTAGATGAATTGTCTCAAATGGAAAATGCCAATCCAAAACCTACCATTGGAGTAGTAGAAGATAGAATTAATGCTGTAAAACGCAGGTATGGAATTCGTAGGATTCAAACTAGAAATGAAGAAGCAGAAAGTGTAGCTGTTTATGTAGAACATGGAGAAGAAAACAACGGAAGACATTTATTGCAAATACCGTTAATGAGTGCCTCGGAAAAAAGGCAATTAATAAATGAAGGGTTACAAGAGTTACATAGAAAGGAAGGGGAGAAAGCAGAAGAAGGAAAAATTAGCAGGGCAGAGGCTGAAGATGTAGCTCGAGAAATAAATGCCGAGTTTGAGGTTTTTACATCAGTAAGCGTAACTGATGGTGAAGATAGTTGGGACTATATTTATACAGCTAGCCCAGCTGAAAAAGAAGAGTCAGATTTAACCAAAGAGGAAGTGCAGGAAACAAATAATGAATCTGGAGAAGGTATTGAAGAGTTAGAAAAAAAACCTAAAATTTTAGACCAAGTTGGAAATAAAGTTTCTGATGACAATGACGAAATATTACTTGAATTTAAAGAAAAACTTGGAGATCACACCGATAATAAATTAAAGTTTAAAGATAGAGATAGAGAAAACCAAGCTTATCAATTTATGTCAAATACGGGTAAAATTAATAAGGTAAGTTTTAGAGGTAAAACAAATCCTTTGCCTACCTTATTTATAGATGGGAGTGATGTTGAAGAAAATTATGCAGATCAAGGAATTTTAAAAGAAGGAGCAAGTAAAAATTATAAAAAACCTCACGGCTTTTACAAACCCGATAAGATAAAAATGATGTACGATAAGGCTACAAAAAAATATTTAGCTGAGTATACAACCAAACCATATTCTGGAGAAGACAGGGGGGATGACAATCCGAAATTTAAAATCGAAATTTCTTATGGAGAAGTTGCAGAAGGAAGCAATGAAGTAGTGGAAAGCAGAAGTGTTTTTGGAGATAATTTAGTGTTCAAACCAGAAGGAAACCCAAGAGGAACTACAGATAGTGCTAGCAACGGTTTTGATAATGCTCATTTAATAGGAGATAGGTTTGGAGGATCTGGTAAAAACTCGGCACTAAACATCTATCCTTCTTCACCTGATTATAATAGAAAAGCAATGTTAGGAGTTGAAAATAAGATGGCAGCGATTTTTTCTAACCCAAGTATTTCCTCTTTCGATTTGAATGTTTCGGCGAATATAAAACATGAAAAAGGAAATAACTTAAACCAGTTATTAGAGCAAGAGTTTGCAGAAGATAATCCAAATTTTGAACCGCAAAGATTCAAAGGTGTAGAAGAAGAGCAAGTAAAAACAAAATTAGTTAGAGTATTACAAAAAGAGATTAATGCAGATCTTAAAGAATTACCAGGTCAGTTTTTAAATACTTCTTATAGAAGTAGCGGTTATGAATTTACCGAAGAACAAATGGTTACAGATCCAAGTGAAGAAGGTTATAAAGAAGATTTTAACCAGCATACTTTTGATGATAAAACAGCTAGATTGGGAATTGATAGTGATTATGGTAATATCATAAAAAATCACCCAGCAATGCAAGATGAAACTCAAACAGAAAGTGCCTCTTAAAAAAAACTTAGTATGGAAGTAATTAATAAAAAAATAAACTCATTAATTAACTTAGAATTAATAAAATATCTTGAAAACAGAGTTAGAGCAAGGTTGTTATATGAGTTGAAAGAAGAAGTGGTTGAGGTAATTGAACCTGAAATAGGGAAGGATGGAACTTTTTTATCTGACTTTATTATTAGAAACAGGTTATCTAATTACGAGGTTATTTTACTATTGTTAACATTAATACCTCATCTATTACCTAGTTTTTATACCAAAATTATTGAAGAATACGTTCCAGAAGGAGGAGAGTTTCCTGAGTTTGGTGGAGTAAAAGGAAAGTCTCATCGAGGTATTTTACCAACGGTAGAGACAGCATTATATATATTGTCGGGTAATTATATAGCTAATAGGTTATTGAATAGGTCTTATATTCTTTATGAAAATAGATTAATAAAAAACAAGATTATGTCTGTTGGAAAGGTATCAGAAGGGGAGCCTTTAACGTCAGCAAAATTGATTTTATCAGAAGAATACGTACACTTGTTTTTAACAGGTAAAGAACTAAAACCACAACTAAGTCAAGATTTTCCAGCAAGTTTAATAACCACAGATTTAGAGTGGGACGATTTGGTGTTGCAAGAAAAAACATTGAATGATGTTAAAGAAATAGAAAACTGGTTGGCATATAAAGAAATTCTAATGAACGATTGGGGCATGTCTTCAAAAATAAAACCAGGATATCGCGTGTTGTTTTGTGGACTCCCAGGAACTGGAAAAACATTAACAGCAGGTCTACTAGGAAAACATACAGGAAAAGATGTATACAGAGTAGACTTATCGATGGTTGTATCAAAATATATAGGAGAAACAGAAAAAAACTTATCTAAACTATTTGATAAATCCATTAATAAAGATTGGATTTTATTTTTTGATGAAGCAGATTCTATCTTCGGAAAAAGAACAAGTGTAAGAGACGCCCACGATAAATATGCCAATCAAGAAGTGTCGTATTTACTACAACGCATAGAAGCGCATCCAGGATTGATTATCCTAGCCTCTAACTTTAAAAATAATATTGACACGGCATTTACACGTCGTTTTAATAATATTATAGAGTTTGAAACACCAAACTATGAGGAGAGGTTAGTATTGTGGAAAAAGAATTTACCTAATAAAATAGAGCTTGAAGGGTTAATTACAATAGAAGAATTAGCCAAAAAATTCAATATTACAGGGGCTAATATTGTAAACGCAGTTCAATATGCATGCTTAAAAACTATAGCTAATAAAGAGAATAAAATATTAAGACAGTATATTTTAGAAGGAATAAAACGAGAATACACAAAAGAAGGAAGAACAACGAATATTTCAATTTAAAAAATAGGATATGAAAACAATAAATCAAGTACACGGAATTCCATTACATTATGCACGTTTAACAAATCACCCATACGGAACAAGAGGAGAACAACGTAATTTTGCAATAGAAGAGCGTTTTTTAGATACTTTAAAAGAAGCGCTTCAAGAGGTTTTCGAACACTGTCCTTTAGGAATTCCAGAAGTAATTACCACAGCAGGAATTTTTGTTGACAAACCTGGACAGCATGGACATGGAAAAGCGTTCGACTTGGATGCTATTTTTTGGAGAGATGAAACGTTAGTTACGTCTAATTTTATACATCAAAAAGAATTGTATTTAGGAATAGAATCTTTTTTAAGAAAACACTTTGGTATTGTATTAAACTATTACTATCCAAACCATAAAGATCATTGGCATGTTGATACAAGTGTTCCTGTTGATTATAACGAAACATCAAAATCAGAAACCTTATACTTACAACTAGTGTTAAAATATATTTATAAGGAAGAAATTTTAGTTGATGGTGTATGGGGACGTCAAACTTCAGGAGTAGTAAAAGAGGTTTTTGAAAGATTAGGAATTAATACACCTATAACGACCAAAGTAAATTATGTAAAGTTCCTAGATATGACGGGCAAAATAGCATTTAAACTTTATGAAGAAAATACTTCACCAAGACACTTATTAAGTAACTTGACAGAAGTCGTAGAAGATTTACCACAACAAAGTAGAATAGCTGTACGAGAAGCATTAAATAGTTTTTTAAATCATGAAGAAACAGCAATTTGGTTAAGTGATTTTGAAGAAATCCATAACATAGATACTATTATAGAAGAAGTAATAGCATAAAAATTTTTATTTGGAAAACTGATGCTTAAACCACACCTTTTTCCAGATTCTTTTTAAAATTAAGAACGTAACATTTTCTGTATATACATTCATATCGGTAGATTCAACAATTTGTGTGTCTTTTTCAGAAACATCAATGCAATATAAAAGATTGGTGTATGAGCTGAAATCGTGTAATATGAGTTCTTTTATTGATGTCTGCAACTCCTCTTTCAATTGTAAGGGAGTACTTTTTTCAGAAAAAGAAGTATTAATTCCTGTTAAACCAAAATCTTTATTAAGTTGAATTATAAGTTCTTTATATAGCTTGGTATTGGCTACATTAGTTAATAAATCTATACTATTTTGATAACTTGGAAACATTTTCTTAATTCAGCTTGTAATTAATAAACTGCTCATCTAAGGCTTTTAAAAATTCGCTTGATACTTTAATCTTAGTCGTTCTACTAGGTAAACTCAATTCTATTTTTTCTTCAGCATCCCAAATGGTAAAATACAAACTTTGTGAGCCTTTGTTAGTAGCAAACAAGTGTTGTAGCTCTTTTATAGTGTTGTCTTTTACTTCTTGTAGAGGAATTTTTATGGTGAGTTTTTTACACATTTTATCCATAATATCGTGTAAGAGTAAAAACTCATTAAATCCAACTCTAGGATCACCTTTAACACCTTCTTTATTAGTCCACCCAGGTTTGATAGTAGTTTTGATAAATAAAAATGAATTTGGAACTAAAAAGTGTTTAAATTTTAAATAATCTTCTCCAAAAATTCTAAATTCAAAACTTTCGTTATAATCTTCTATGATAAATGAAGCCCAACCTTTTCCTGCTTTTGAAACACGGTGTTGTACATCCGTAACAATTCCTGCAAAAGAAAGCCCTAAACCTTCATACTGCGCAATATTTTTAAAATGAGCTAAGGAAGCGTTACAGAACTTTAGTTCATTTTTAAAATCATCTAATGGATGCGCAGAAATGTACATCCCCACAACTTCTTTTTCACGAGCCAATAATTCCATAGTTCCCCAAGTTTCACATTCAGGAATTAAAGGTTCAGGTAAATCAACTTCCGAAGCTTCTCCAAATAAAGATACTTGAGATGAGTTTTGATTTTCTTGAAACTTATTTCCAAAGCGAATAGCCTTTTCTAAAAAAGTTTGTCCTTTTTCATCTTTCACATAATACTGAGCTCTGTGAGTATCTGTAAAGGAATCAAAACCACCAGCTAATACTAAACCTTCAAAAGCTTTTTTGTTGGCGACACGTAAATCAACACGTTTAGCAACATCAAAAATGGAAGAATAATGCCCATTTTCTTTACGTTCATCAATAATTGCTTTTACAGCAGAACCACCAACACCTTTAATTGCCGCCATACCAAAACGAACAGCACCATCCTTATTTACTGAAAATTTAGCATACGATTCGTTTACATCAGGTCCTAGTACCTCTAACCCCATACGTTTACATTCCTCCATGAAAAACGAAACCGTTTTAATATCGTTCATGTTGTTGGAAAGTACTGCCGCCATGTATTCGGCAGGGTAGTGGGCCTTTAAATAAGCGGTTTGATAAGCAATCCAAGCATAACAAGTAGAGTGCGATTTGTTAAAGGCATAAGATGCGAAAGCTTCCCAGTCTTTCCAAATTTTTTCTAAGGCTTTTTCATCATGACCATTGGCTTTTGCTTGATTTACAAACTTAGGTTTCATTTTAGCTAATACCGCAGCTTGTTTTTTACCCATAGCCTTACGGAGTACATCGGCCTCACCTTTGGTAAAATCAGCTAACTTCTGTGAAAGCAACATTACTTGCTCTTGATATACGGTAATCCCATAGGTTTCTGCTAGATATTCTTCCATAGCAGGAAGATCATATTGAATTTCTTCGTCTCCATGTTTTCTTCGGATAAAAGAAGGGATATATTCTAAAGGACCTGGACGATACAAGGCGTTCATAGCAATTAGATCTGCAAAAACCGTAGGCTTCAATTCACGCATGTATTTTTGCATTCCAGGAGATTCGTACTGGAATATCCCTACAGTTTCTCCACGTTGGAACAGCGCATAAGTTTCTTCATCATCAATAGGGAAATTTTCAGGATCGAGTTCTACACCGTGACGTGCTTTTACAATTTTTACGGTATCTTTAATTAGAGTTAATGTCTTTAATCCTAAAAAATCCATTTTTAGTAATCCTGCACTTTCTACTACCGAGTTGTCAAACTGAGTAACATACATATCAGAATCTTTCGCTAGAGATACAGGTACGAATTTGGTAATATCATCAGGAGTAATAATTACTCCACAGGCGTGAATTCCCGTATTACGAACCGAACCTTCTAAAATTCTGGCTTTGTTAATGGTTTCAGCTTCCAATCCACTACCATTAGCAATGGCTTTTAACTCGTTTACCATTTCAATTTCTTCAGAACGAAGTTTTTCTTTTAACCCTTTCTCATCTAAAGAAAAGATTTTTTTCAACTTCATTCCTGGAATTAGTTTGGCAATTCTATCGGCTTCAAATAGCGGTAAATCTAGTACACGAGCAGTATCACGTACAGATGATTTCGCAGCCATAGTACCGTAGGTAATAATTTGTGCTACTTGGTTGGCTCCGTATTTTTCAATTACATAATCCATTACACGGCTACGACCTTCATCATCAAAATCAATATCGATATCGGGCATCGATACACGTTCAGGATTTAAGAAACGCTCAAAAAGCAAATCGTACTGAATAGGGTCTATATTGGTAATCCATAAACAAAAGGCAACTACTGAACCAGCAGCAGATCCACGTCCGGGACCTACTGATACATCCATGTTTCGGGCTTCTCGAATAAAGTCTTCTACAATCAAGAAATATCCAGGATATCCTGTTTTAGCAATTACATCTAGCTCAAAATCTAAACGTTCACGAATACTATCGGTAATTTCTCCGTAACGTTTTTTGGCTCCTTCATATGTTAGGTGACGTAAAAAATTGTTTTCCCCGCGCTTTCCTCCGTCTTCAAGATCTTTTTCATCTTTAAACTCTTCAGGAATATCAAAGGCAGGTAATAATACATCGCGAGCTAAACCAAAAGGCTCAACTTTATCCACAATTTCCTGAATATTGATGATAGCCTCTGGTAAATCAGCAAAGAGTTTTTTCATCTCTTCGGTAGATTTAAAGTAATACTCGTCGTTAGGTAATCCATAACGGTAACCTCTTCCTCTACCTTTAGGAGTTGCTTGTTTTTCCCCGTCTTTTACACATAATAAGATATCATGTGCATTTGCGTCTTCTTTACCTAAGTAAAAAGTGTTGTTTGTAGCAACAATTTTTACATCATGTTTTTTAGAAAAAGAAATAAGAGTCTCATTTACGACTTTTTCATCTTCTTGTCCGTGACGCATTAATTCAATGTACAAATCGTCACCAAATTGTTGTTTCCACCAAAGTAATGCCTCTTCGGCTTGGGCTTCACCGACATTTAATATTTTACTAGGAACTTCACCATATAAGTTTCCTGTTAATACAATTACGTCTTCTTTGTATTGTTCAATAACTTTTTTGTCAATTCTCGGAACGTAATAAAATCCATCAACAAAGGCTATAGAAGACATTTTAGCTAAGTTGTGGTATCCTTTTTTATTTTTTGCTAGTAAAACAACTTGATATCCGTTGTCTTTTTGACTCTTATTAGTATGATCTTCACAAATATTAAATTCACAACCTACTATAGGTTTTAAAATACTTTGTGTTGGTTCTTCTCCTTTTTCTAAAGCTTCTTTGTTAGCTGCTTCGGCGGCTTTATTATGTCCTATAACTGCTTGTACAAAGTGAAAAGCCGCCATCATATTACCTGTATCAGTCATGGCAACTGCAGACATATTATCGTTAGCAGCAGCATTTACAATGTTACCAATTTGAATGGTAGACTGTAAAACGGAGTATTGTGTGTGGTTATGTAAATGAGCAAACCTTACACCTTCAAGTTCTGCTAGTCCTTCAGCGGTAGAAATTGTATTCGCTTCTTCAGTTTCTGAAGATTTTCTTTTACGGATTTTTTCACTTTCCTTTTTAAGGTTTAAGTGTTTAAGTCCGACTACTTGTATTGGGGTTGGATTAGTTTCTGTATAATGTTGAAAATAATCTGAAGTAACATTTAATTGATCTTCTGTATATTGACGTAAGCGAATTAATTCTAAAAAACAGCGAGTAGTTGCTTCTACATCGGCAGTTGCATTATGTGCTTCTCCAAAACCAGTTCCGAATAAATGTTGGTGTAGTTCGGTAAGGGTAGGAAGTTTGAATTTTCCTCCACGACCACCAGGAATTTGACATAATTGTGCTGTGTGTTCAGTACAGGTGTCTAAAACTGGTAACTCTGTTAAATTATTTTCAACGCCTAAACGGTGAAATTCACAACCCATAATATTGACATCAAAGCCAACATTTTGTCCAACAATAAAGGTTGTTTTTTGTAAAGCATTATTAAATAACTTTAACCCCTCACTTAATTGGATACCTTGCTCAATAGCCAAATCGGTAGATATTCCGTGTATACGTTCAGCATCATATGGAATATTAAATCCGTCAGGTTGAATTAAAAAATCGTTATGTTCAATTAAATTCCCTAATTCGTCATGTAATTGCCATGCAATTTGTATGGCTCTAGGCCAGTTATCGGTATCGGTTATTGGAGCGTTCCAGCTTTTAGGTAATCCAGTAGTTTCGGTATCGAAAATTAAATACATGGGCAAAAATTACTTGTTGAAGCGTTTTGGGTAAAACAAAGTGTAAAAATACGAAGAATTTGCATTGATTAACTGAGAAGTTATTAACGAGTGTTTTAGCTTGATGTAAAGGCTTGAATAGCTGATTGTAATCAAAAAATGATGTTAACTGTAGGTTAAGTTTAAAAGAAAAATAAAAAAAAGTAGTTGATAATCAATTAATAAGATTTATATTTGCACTTTAATATAATATTTTTTACAATGAAAGAAGGAACAGTAAAGTTCTTCAATGAATCTAAAGGTTTTGGATTTATTACAGAGTCAGGATCAAACACAGAACATTTTGTACACGTATCAGGTTTAATCGATGAGATTAGAGAAGGTGATACTGTTGAGTTTGAACTTAAAGAAGGAAAAAAAGGATTAAACGCAGTTAGCGTTAGAGTATTATAATATATCTCAGAATTTATTTTTCTTAAGAGCCTGTTAAACAGGCTCTTTTTTATTTTAATAAAATTAGTTTTTTGCTTTTAAGTAAAAAAGATTTTATAAATTTGCGCCCACTTATCACGAGATGGTAAGATTTATTAATAATCAAGGTCGCGTACCTTAAAAATTAAAATTATGCCTGTAAAAATTAGATTACAAAGACACGGTAAAAAAGGAAAACCATTTTACTGGGTAGTAGCTGCTGATTCTAGAGCTAAAAGAGACGGTCGTTTCTTAGAAAAAATCGGAACGTACAACCCAAACACTAACCCTGCAACTATTGACTTAGATGTTGATGGAGCTGTAAAGTGGTTACAAAATGGTGCTCAACCAACTGATACTGCTAAAGCTATTTTATCATATAAAGGAGCTTTATTGAAAAATCACTTAGCTGGTGGAGTAAAAAAAGGAGCTTTAACTGAAGAGCAAGCAGAAGCTAAATTCAATGCTTGGGTAGAAGAAAAAGCAAATAAAGTAGCTGGTAAAGTTGACGGTTTAGCAAAAGCAGATGCAGATGCTAAAGCAAAAGCTTTAGAAGCTGAGAAAGCTGTAAACGAAGCACGTGTAGCTGCTGCAACTCCTGTTGCGGAAGATAGCGAGGAAGTTGCTGTTGAATTAGGTGCTGATAGCGAAGAATAAAAAACTGTACTACGATGATGCAAAAAGAAGATTGCTTTTATCTTGGCAAAATCGTTAAAAAACATAGTTTTAAGGGCGAGGTAATTATTAAGTTAGATACTGATGAACCCGATCTTTACGAAAATTTGGAATCAGTTTTTGTCGATTTAGGCAATAATCTGATTCCTTTTTTTATAGAGAAGTCTACCTTAAGTAAGGCAACAATGTTTCGAGTAAAGTTTGAAGATGTAAATACAGAGGCTGATGCTGAGGCTATTTTACGTTCAGAAGTTTATTTGCCATTGGATTTGCTACCAAAACTTTCAGGAAACAAATTTTACTATCATGAAGTAATTGGTTTTACAGTTGTTGATACTTCTTTTGGAGAGGTAGGTGAAATTGTAAGTATTAATGACTCTTCTGCCCAACCTTTATTTGAAATTGATAGAGAAGGTAAAGAGATTTTTATCCCTATGATTGATGACTTCATTAAAAAAGTAGATAGAGAGAATAAAACTATAGAAGTTGAAACTCCAGAAGGATTAATTGATTTGTACTTGAGTTAAAAAACATACTCAAACACACAATCTTCTCCATTTTCAAAAACTTGTTGCATTCCAATAAATTCAAAATCTAATTTTTTTAATAGTTTTTGAGATTTTTCATTTTTAGGCATGGTTAAAGCTAGTACTTTTTCTTGTTTAAACTTAGTACGAACGTATTCTATAATTAATTTTGTAGCCTCTGTAGCATAACCTTTACCTCTTCCCTCGGGTAAAAAAGCATAGCCAATATCAATAAAATTTAATTTATCTCTTTGTAGCGCAGTTGAGGCTCCAATAGGTTTGTTAGTTTCTTTTAAGATTACGGTAAAAAAACCTAACCCACCTAATTTCGAATTTTTAAATAAAATATCTTTTAAGTAAACACGAGTTTCTTCAATAGATTTTAAATTTTTATCACCAATAAACTGAATCCAATCAGGATCATTAAATAGTTGGAAGTAAAAATGAGTGTCACTTACTAGGGCTTCTTTAATAATTAATCGTTCGCTTTCTAATAACATAGCCTAAATATAAATTAAAAATGTACTTTTGCGAAGCAAAAAAAGAATAAAATGAGTTTATTACAAGAATTACAAGATAGAAGTGGAAATCAATGCGAATTATGCGGGTCAAAAAGCGATTTGTCAATTTATGAAGTGCCACCAATTTCAACAGGAGGTGTTGACGGTAGTTTGTTGGCTTGTAGTACTTGTATTGAGCAGATTGAAGATGCAGATAAGACAGATGCAAACCATTGGCGTTGTTTGAACGATAGTATGTGGAGTGAGTTTAGAGCAGTAAAAGTTATGGCTTGGAGAATGTTACACCGTGTTAAAAAAGACGGATGGTCACAAGATTTGTTGGATATGATGTATTTAGAAGACGAGGATCTGCGTTTTGCTGAAGCTACAGGTGAACATTTAGATGAGAGTGAAAAAATAATTCATAGAGATGTAAACGGTGCTATTTTACAGGCGGGAGATAGTGTAGTGTTGATTAAAGATTTAAAAGTAAAAGGTTCTAGTATGGTAGCAAAACAGGGAACGGCTGTACGTAGAATTTCGTTAGATCCTGAAAACGCTAAGTATATTGAAGGTAAGGTAGGAGCTACTCAAATCGTGATTATTACCGATTATGTAAAGAAAATGGCTGAAAAGGAATAGATTCAGTTTGAAAGAAGTTGAGTTTTCAAAGTTTCAAAGTTTAAGATTTTACTTTGAAACTTTGAAACTAATTATTTCTCAGTATTATAATATACTTTATAAAACTTCATTTTTTTGTCTTCGTCGTAACCTTGCTCTAAGTATTCAGCAGAAGCATCAGGAGCATCAACATCAATTTTAATTTGGATATTGGTGTCCAGTTTTATTTCTGTTTTAAACTTACTTTTTTCCTTTTTTAAAACCACATCAGAGACTTCGAAGTTATTACGTATTAATACGTCATTTAACTTTTCAAAGTGTTGTTTGTAGTCTTCAAACATGTCTTTATGCTTGTCCTCTTCAAAAATTTCATCTTTAAACCCGTGGTAGTCTACGCTTTCGTGTTCTTTAAAGTAATCAACAGTATTAGCTAAAAAATTACTTTGCTCTTGTTTTCCTAATTCAGGTTTTAGAATTTCTTCAGAAAACTCCTTACACATTTCAAGGTAGTTTTGGGTGTGCAAGTTACGATCATCAGCATATTTTACACTTAAAAAATTCTTTATCCAGTATTGTGCATCGTATTGATTGTTGTCTACTGATAAAACCACAGTTCCTTCTGCATCAGTAGAGTTTAAAATTAAACAACCCTTATCCAATCTTTTGGTTGAAATTCCTTTTTGTACCACTACATCAAAACTATCATCATCTAAATAGGTTTGAAAGAAATCTACTTTACTTTCAATTTTAAAAACTCCAACAGCTTCAGTTAAAACATCTTTATACTCGATACCTTCAAAATAGGCAACAATAACATCTCCTGTTTTAATATTGGCAGAGTTTGATTGTTCGTAAAGGTGATTAACAATATTTTTAGAATGCTCAATAAAAACCTCATTGCTATCATCTTCAAAAATATCAGCAGCGTATTTATTTATTTCGTTTAGTCGAACATCTGCATGATGACTAAAACGGTAACTTTGCGTAACAGCCCCGAAAGGTTTTAATAAAAAAGGAAGTAATAATTCGTAGCTCTCTTCATCAAAACGAACTAAACTTTCAGAAAAAGCATTTTGTCCACTATTATACTTATTCCCTACTTTGTGAATAATACACTTATTAATTTCGGTACGAGTTCTTTTAATCATCTTCTAAAAAATTGGAAGACAAAAATAGAAAAATTAAAGTTCGAATTTTAATTGTTCAGGTAACAATTTAAATGATTTTCGATGATAAGGAGTCGCTCCAAACTGACGAATAGCTTCGCGGTGCTCTTTAGTTGGATATCCTTTGTTTTTTTTCCAGTTATACTGAGGGAATTCTTGATGAATTTTTTCCATATACTCATCACGATACGTTTTTGCAAGTACAGACGCAGCTGCTATACTCATAAATTTAGCATCACCTTTTACAATAGTTTGATGAGGGATTTCTTTAAAAGGTCTAAACTTATTTCCATCAACAATAATAAACTCAGGTTGCATAGCTAATTGTTCTATTGAACGGTGCATTCCTGTAATTGATGCTTGTAATACATTTAGTTCGTCAACCTCTTCTTGATGGATAAATGAGACTCCGAAAGCAAGCGCGTGTTCTTCAATATAAGGTCGAAGTTTTTGTCGTTTTTTTTCAGAAATCTGTTTAGAGTCATTTAATAACTCGTGTTTAAAGTTGTCAGGTAAAATAACGGCAGCAGCTACAACAGGTCCTGATAAACAGCCTCTACCAGCTTCATCTGTTCCTGCTTCAAATTTATGCCCGCTATAATTTAATTGCAACATGCTACAAATTAACAGATTTCAAAGAAATTAATCGTGATTTTTGTCGTTAAATTATTTTACTTTTGTTGCTATGAAGAAAAATATCTTAGTATTTTTTTGTTTGATAAGTGTTCAAGTGATTTTTGCCCAAATAAGACCAATTGATGGGGGTTTTGGAAGAGATAGAGGAGGGCTTAATCAAAATGTGGATTCACTACCTGATAATGAAATAAATGTAAAGCTTAGTGGAAAAACTAAGTATACTGATTATAAAATTATATCACACAAAAATGATACTACCATTGTAGATACCACATTGACAATTCAAAAAGAGTACAAGTTTAATTTCTTAAGAAAGGATAATTTTGAATTACTAGCTTTTCATAATCAAGGGCAAACGTTTAATAACTTAGGATACGATTTTACTAATATTTCACGATTTCCAAATATAGGATTTAGAGCAAAAATGTTCAATTATTTTGATATTGAAGATGTGAATTATTACCATGTTCCTACACCTACAACGGAAATTATGTACCGAACTGGTTTGGAACAGGGACAGGTATTAGATGCGCTTTTTACTACAAACTTTTCCAAGCGATTTAACTTAGCTATAGCCTATAAAGGACTTCGTTCACTGGGTACTTATAGACGTTCTTTGGCTAGTACAGGTAATTTTAGAGTAAGCTTTAGCTATGAGACTCCTAAGGGGCAATATACAATTAGAGGACATGCTGTAAATCAAGATTTTTTTAATCAAGAAAATGGAGGGTTGACAGAGACATCATTAGAAGCGTTTATAGCTGATGACCCTAATTTTAGTGGGAATAGAGGTAGGATGGATGTGAACCTGAATACTGCTGAAAGTAATTTAGATACCAAAAGATTATACTTTGAACATACTTTTAAGTTACTTTCTTCAAAAGATAGTGTAAGTCAAAAAGATTTCTCTAATTTAAAACTAGGACATTCATTTACTAGAGATTCAAAGTTTTATCGTTTTAATCAAGGTACAGCTTCAGATATGTTTGGTGATGCAAATATTTCAAGTAATATAAATAATAAAACTATTTACTTGCTGTATAACAACCAGTTTTTTGTAGATTTTAATTCAAAATATGTCTTGGGAAAATTCCGTGTAAAAACAGAATTATCAAACTACACGTATGGATATGAAAACTTACAAAATAATACGGTTGGAATAACAAAAAATAAGTTGAAGGGAGATGCCATATCTTTTGGAGCTGATTGGAATGGAAGAATTGGGAATTTTCATGTTAATGCTTCAGGTAGCCTAACACCGGGAAGTGGGCGATTATCAGGGAATAACTTTTTTGGAGAAGCTTTTTATAAGAAAGACAGTGTACTGACTGTAAAAGGAAGAATGGGGATTAGTAATAAATCACCTAATTTTAATTTCTTATTGCATCAAAGTAGTTATGATGATTATAACTGGGAAAATAATTTTTCTCAAATAGGAACACGTTCTTTAGGAGGAGTTATTGATTCTAAATGGGGGAATGCTTCGTTAGATATTACCAACATTAGTAATTATACGTATTTTGATGAGAACGGACAACCGCAACAGTTTTCAGGAGATGTTAATTATTTAAAAGCAAAAGTATCTAAAGAATTTGCCTTCGGAAAGTTTGCTTTAGATAATACCTTAATGTATCAAAAAGTAGCAAGTGGAAATAGTGTTTTTAGAGTTCCAGAATTTGTTACTCGTAATACACTTTATTATACTGATGAATGGTTTAAAGGTAAACCTCTGTTAGTACAAATAGGAGCGACGTTCAAGTATTTTTCAAAATATAAAGCGAATTCATATAATCCATTGTTAGCTGAATTCACCTTACAAGATGATACAGAAATAGGATATCCAACGCTAGATTTGTTTTTTAACGCACGGGTTCGTAGAACTCGAATTTATTTTAAAGCAGACAACATAAGTTCTTTTGTGTTAAAAAAGAATTATTTTTCGGCTCCGAATTATCCATATAGAGATTTCGTAATTCGTTTTGGAGTAGTGTGGAACTGGTTTATATAAAATGAAAGAGAAGCTACGACAAAACTGGAAGTTGTTTTTAATAGCAAGTTTAACTTTAGGTTTAGCACCTTTTAGACCACCACATATTGTAGGGAAGTTACAATGGATAGCAGGAGGGAATGCTTTTTCAGGAGAACACGCTATGCAATTTATGGATTGGTTTGATGTATTTTTACATGGAACTCCTTGGATACTTTTAATTGTATCAATTATTTTACATGTTTTCAGGAAAATATAATTCCATTTCAGGTAAAAAACGCCCTTTAATACTGCTTTTACGTTTATCAATTACCTTAAAACCATGTTTTAAATAAAATGATTCTGAGTTAGGATCTGATAAAACATTCAATACGGCACAAGATTCTCTTCTGCAATAGTCTTTAGCATGTTCTAAAAGTTTAGAACCAATACCTTGATTTATGAAATTAGGAGAAATAAATAAAAAATCTAAAAAGCTTGTTCTAATATTAGCTCTGTGTAAAACATAAAATCCGGCTGTAATATCATTAACTTGAAATTTATAAATATTACAGATGGCAAACATTTTAGAGGTAACGGTTAACTCATTCTTCCACTTCTCTATTTGATCTTTAGAGTATCCCCAGTGTGCTTTAGAGCTTAAAGCAATTTCAGTTAATAAATCAGCATCTTGTATTTGAGCTTTTACAATCATAAAAAAAGAACCTCACGAAAGGTGAGGTTTATAAATGTTATTCTTTAGAAGCAAGTTGTTTTATTTTAATTCTAAAAGCAGCAAATAGTAATGTTGTAAATGGGCTTAGCCAATTAAACACTGCATAAAAAGCATAATCTATCACCGGAACTCCTAATACTCCTGAGTGGTAAGCTCCACAAGTATTCCATGGAATTAAAACAGAAGTAACAGTACCTGAATCTTCTAAAGTTCTACTTAAGTTTTCAGGGGCTAAACCTTTGTCTCTATAGGCTTGCGCATACATTTTTCCTGGTACAACAATTGCCAAATATTGGTCAGAAGCTGTAAAGTTTAAACCAATACAAGTGGCAACGGTACTGGCAAACAATCCAAATACTGAATCAAATAAACTTAACATAAAACTACTGATTTTAGCTAAGGCTCCGATAGCATCCATAACCCCACCAAAAACCATTGCTAATAAAATTAACCATACGGTTCCTAGCATCTTTTTCATTCCCCCAGCAGTAAATAAATCCTTTAATACTTCATTATCAGTAGCTACAGAAGTTTCTACGGTTATAGCTTGCATTATTCCTTTGTAAGCAGATTCAAAATCTAACTTTTCAACTTCAGAAATTTGAGCAACTACATGAGGTTGGAAAATCAAAGCGAAAGCACCGCCGAATATAGTTCCAGCTAAAAGAGCTATTAAAGGAGGTGTTTTTTTTATGATAAGGATGATTACAAGTATAGGAACTATAAATAACCACGGAGTAATGTTAAAGGCTTTGTCAATATCGTTTAGCATTAGCTGTGTGTTAGCTTCACCAGTGGTTGTTTGTGTAAAGCCAAGGATAATAAAAAAGATAATGGTTACAATAAATGTAGGTACTGTAGTGTAGGCCATGTATCTTATATGTGTGAATAAATCTGTACCAGCCATAGCAGGAGCTAGGTTTGTGGTATCTGACATTGGTGACATTTTATCTCCAAAATATGCACCAGATAAAACAGCACCAGCTGTCATTCCTAAAGAAATACCTAACGCTTCACCAATTCCTATTAAGGCGATACCAACAGTTGCAGCTGTTGTCCAAGAGCTACCTGTAGCAATAGAGATTACAGCACAAATAATTAAACATGCTACTAAAAATATGGTAGGGTTTAAAATTTGTAAGCCATAATAAATCATTGAAGGTATAATTCCACTTATTAACCAAGTTCCAGCTAAAGAACCTACCATTAAAAGTATTAAAATAGCACCTGCGGTAGATTTTATGTTTTCAGCAACCTCTTCAATCATTCTTTCGTAGGAAACTTTGTTCTTAAAACCTATAATAGCTGCGACTGCACCACCCAATAATAAAATAAACTGATTACTACCACTTAAAGCATCGTCTCCAAATACATACACATTGTACGCTAGCATTACAATCAGAGCAAAAACAGGAATCAAAGCTTCCCAAATATTCAACTCTTTATTTTGAATTATTTTTTGATCTTCTATTTCAATTTCAGATAGGTTTTTGTCGTCTTGCATGTGTGATATTTTTTTAGGCTTGTAATGTTACGACTTTGTAAAGAATTACACAAATGTAATCAGTTGGGAATCTAGTTACTATTTAATATATCAAGTATAATAGGCTTTAACCCACTAAAGAAGAATTCAACCGCAATTACCATAACTATAAGCCCCATTAATCTCATCATAACATTTATACCAGTTTGCCCCAGTATTTTAATGATTTTTGAGGAGCTATATAAAATTAGGTATGTTGCTATAATTACTAAAAAAGCAGCAATGATTAATGCTAGTTTCATTTCAAAGGATTTAGCATATTCCATCATTACAATAGCATTGGTTAAGGCACCTGGACCACAAATCATTGGTATTGCTAATGGAGTAACAGAAATGTCGTTAACATATGTTTTAACTTCAGAGCTACTTAGTTTTACTTTCCCTAATCTTGCTTGAAGCATATCCATACCCATTAAAAAGAAAATTACTCCACCAACAACTCTAAAGCTGTTTACAGAGATTCCAAAAAAGTTAAATAACAATTGACCAGAGAAAGCAAAAATTAAGATAGTTATAAAACTAACTATGGAAGCTTTTTTTGCAGTTTGATTTCTGCTTTCCTTGTCTAAATCAGCTGTCATGGTCATGAAAATCGGCATAGTACCCAACGGGTTAATCAGGGTAAAAAATGAGGTAAAAGATAAAATGCCAAAAGTGATTATTTCGTTCATAGTTCTAGGTTAAAGTATGTCAATTTCTTTCATACAGGTATTTATCATTTGATAAGTGCGTTCTATATCGTTGTCTAATCCAATAGAAAAACGAATCAATCCATCAGTAAGTCCCATTTTTTTCTGCTCATCTAAAGGGATTTCTGATGAGGTTGAAGTACCAGGAGCAGAAAATAAGGTTTTATAAAAACCTAAACTTACGGCCAAGTACCCTAAGTTACGTTCTTGCATCAATTCCATTAAAGTATTTGCGTTATCTAAAGAACCAACATCAATGGTTAGCATTCCTCCAAAACCATATTCTTCATTCATCATTGATTTGAAAGTTTTGTGTGAAGGATGCGATTCCAATCCAGGATACACAGTTTTTAATCCATCAGCATCAAATTTTTCAGCTAAATAACGAGCATTTCTACTGTGTTGTTTTATGCGAATATGTAAGGTTCTCATATTTTTTAAAATAGATGCAGCTCGCATTGAATCCATCGAAGCACCAAGTAGCATACTAGCTCCGTCAATTACACTTTTTTGAGAATTGATAAAATCTGTAGTTCCACAAATAACTCCTCCCATTGTGTCTGATGAACCGTTAATAAATTTAGTTAAACTATGAATTACTATGTTGGCACCTAACTGAGCAGGAGAAATTGATAGAGGAGAGAATGTATTGTCTACAACTAATTGTAAATTATGTTTTTTAGCTAAAACTGATAAGGCTTCGATATCGGCAACTTCTAATAATGGGTTACTTACTGTTTCACAGTATATCATTTTAGTTTTTTTAGTAATCGCTGCTTCAACCACTTCTAATTTTGTAATATCAACAAAAGATGTTTCAATACCCATTCGAGGTGTGAAATTTTTTAAAAATGCATAGGTTCCTCCATAAATAGTTCTACTAGAAACGATATGATCTCCAGATTCACAAATTTGTAAGATGGTGGGAGTAATAGCTCCCATACCTGTAGCTGAAACATTAGCAGATTCTGTACCTTCCATAGCGGCCAAAGCTTCTGATAGGTATAAGTTTGAAGGAGATGAATGACGAGAGTATAAATAACATCCGTCTGTATTTCCTTCAAAAGTATCAAACATAGTTTTTGCTGATAAAAAAGTGTAAGTGGAAGAATCAGATATAGATGGGTTTACACCACCAAATTCTCCAAAGTATTGTAGGTCTTGTATGTTGTTTGCAGGTTTAAATTTCATATCTGTTAAGGTTAATTATTAGTGACAACTAAAATCAGTTTTAATTGTTTAAAAATCAATATAAATCTTGGTTTATAGATTTTTATACTAATTTTGTGTTTGTAATTAGTTTTTTATTAGGTGTTAAGCAAAGAATATATAATAAATACAGATTTTTTTTCATATGAAATTAGATAATATAGACAAGAAGTTATTAGGATTGCTTCAAACAGATAGCAAACAAACTACAAAACAGCTTTCACTACAATTGGGATTGTCTGTAACAGCTGTTTATGAGCGAATTAAGAAGTTAGAAAAAGAAAAAGTTATTAAGCAATATGTTGCTTTGGTTAACAAGAACAAAATTGAAAAATCGTTTTTAGTTTTTTGCCATGTGCAGCTAGAGAAACACAATAAAGATCATATAGCTGTTTTTGAAAAAGAAGTTAATAGGCTAGAAGAAGTAACTGAATGTTTTCATGTAAGTGGGGATTATGATTATATTTTAAAGGTTTATGTAAAGGACATGGACGCATACAGAGACTTTATAGTAAATAAACTCACAGCGTTAAAACATGTAGGCAATACCCGAAGTGTTTTTACAATTGATGAAGTGAAAAATTCGATAGCAATAGCGTTATAAAATATCCTGTTGATTTTTATAAAAAGTATCAGTTTGTAGTTTCATGAGGTTACGAGCCATTTTTTGTTTGTAGTTGTAAAGTTCTTCTTCTGTTTTTAAATCAGAGTATACTTTGTTGTTGAGGTTTATATCTGTTTGTAAAATAACCTCTCTTTGATGGACTTGTTGTTGAATCCAAGTTTTTACTTGAGATTCATGGTTTTCCAATTTATAATCGTATTCACTTTTTGAACTGATAAGTTTAGCAAAAATTGGGGCAGTTTCTATTGCTAAAAATAATAGGAAGATAAAGAAAGAAGGTAGCCAAGGTAGTTTGTTTAGTGCGTTAACTCGAGCCATTAAACCATCAAAGTTAGAAATAATAGGTTGTGTTTTAGATTCAACTTCTTTTTGTTGTTGAATTAGATTTTTAACAGCTTCTTCTTTAGTTTTAATTTTTTCATTGTTTGAAGCTTTTAATTGAGTTAATTCTTGTAAAGCTGTATTATGCTTGTCCCTCTTTTCTTTATAAACAGGTCCCTTTCCGATTAGTTTTGTGCCTTTTCTTCCTTCAGCCTCTGCAATATAAGTTTCATATAGTGTGTTGATTTCTTGTTCTTTAGTAGTTGTTTCATTTTTCAGTGAAGTAATTTCACTATTAATTTTCTCTATTTCAGGTGAGAATTGTTGCGCAATTTGAGTTTTGTTATCTAGTGTCATTTGGTTTTTCTCAGTTAACAAAACTTGGTTGATTTCCTTTTCAAAAATCTTTAATTCTAAAGGTTTAGAAATTACGATTGCAATAATCATCGCAAGTAATAATCTTGGTAGAACTTGTATAATTTCTTTTCGCTTTGACTCTCTTTTTTTTATGGTTGAAACAATAAATCGATCTAAATTAAAAATGAGAAGTCCCCAAATGATTCCGAAGAAAATGGAAGTATATATATTGTCAAAAACAGTATACAAGGCGTAAGCAGAGGCAATAGTTGCCATAAATGCAGTGAAGAAAACTGTAGCGCCAATACCCGCATATTTATTTTGCTCTCCATTAGCACATTTTTCGAGTAAATCTAAATCAGCACCAGAACAAAGAAGGAAAAATCGTTTTAACATAAAATAAGCTTATAGTTTAATAACGAGTGATTTAGGGTTTTGTTACAAAAAAAAGCCTCATTTAAGAGGCTTTTAACAGAATTAGTTTTTTACAACCACAGGTTTGTCTGAAAATTTAAATATTGTTTTCCATTTTTACCCAACTTCGTAAGTTTATAGAGTTATTGGCTTCTAAAAGTTTTAAATCTTTTTGATAATTACATTGCTAAAAAAATTAGAATTAATTTTACAAATGTAGAGGGTGTAAAATAATATAAAAAAATAGCCTTGTTTTCTACACAAGGCTATTTTATTGATGTTGTTAAGGATGAATTACTTAGATAATTCCGTAAAATATTGATAAAAATAAGGAATGGTTTCAATTCCTTTTAAGTAATTCCATACACCGAAATGCTCATTTGGTGAATGGATTGCATCAGAATTTAATCCGAATCCCATTAAAATGGTTTTACTCTTTAATTCTTGCTCAAACAAAGCAACGATAGGAATACTTCCCCCGCTTCGTTGCGGAATAGGAGTTACTCCAAACGTTTCTTGATATGCTTTACTTGCAGCTTGGTAACCAATATTATCAATCGGAGTTACATATCCTTGTCCACCATGATGCGGTTTTACTTCTACTTTTACCGATTTTGGAGCAATGCTTTCAAAATGTTTTTTGAACAATTCAGTAATTTCTTCCCATTCTTGCCCAGGAACTAAACGCATTGAAATTTTTGCGTATGCTTTAGAAGCAATCACCGTTTTTGCTCCTTCACCAGTGTATCCACCCCAAATTCCGTTTACATCTAAAGTAGGACGGATAGAGTTACGTTCGTTTGTGGTATAGCCAGCTTCTCCATGAACATCGTTAATATCTAAAGCAGCTTTGTATTCATCTAAAGAGAAAGGCGCTTTAGCCATTTCATCACGTTCTTCACGAGATAATTCTTCTACTTTATCGTAAAAATCAGGAATGGTGATATGATTGTTTTCATCGTGTAATGAAGCAATCATTTGTGTTAGAATATTAATAGGGTTTGCAACAGCTCCCCCGTATAAACCAGAATGTAAGTCTCTATTAGGACCAGTAACTTCTACTTCTACATAACTTAAACCACGTAAACCAGTGGTGATTGAAGGAATGTCATTAGCAATCATTCCTGTATCAGAAATTAAAATTACGTCATTAGCTAACTTTTCTCTATTTCTAGGAACAAACCATGCTAAGCTTTCAGAACCAACTTCTTCTTCACCTTCAATCATAAATTTCACATTACAAGGTAAGTTCCCTGTTTTGGTCATGTATTCTAATGCTTTTACATGCATATACATTTGTCCTTTGTCATCACAAGCACCACGAGCAAAAATAGCTCCTTCAGGGTGTATGTCTGTTTTTTTAATAACTGGCTCAAAAGGAGGAGAGGTCCATAAATCGATAGGGTCTGCAGGTTGTACATCGTAATGACCATAAACTAATACAGTAGGTAAGTTTGGATCTACTATTTTTTCTCCATATACGATAGGATATCCAGGGGTTTCGCAAATCTCTACTTTATCACACCCTGCTTTTTCTAAACTATCTTTAATGGTATCAGCAGTATTTAATACATCTTGATTATAAGCAGGGTCAGCGCTTACTGATGGAATTTTTAATAAATCGATAAGCTCATTAATAAAGCGATCTTTATGTTGAGCTATGTAATCTTTTACGTTTTGCATGTGTTGTATATTAATTAGCATCAAAAATAAGAAAAATAGTATACTTCTTCTTTGTAGTTTACAAGTATTGTTTATATTTGCATCCACAAATTCAGAAGTACGCGGGCGTGGTGGAATTGGTAGACACGCTAGACTTAGGATCTAGTGCCGTGAGGTGTGAGAGTTCGAGTCTCTCCGCCCGTACTTATTTAAAAACAAAAACCTTAATTCGTATAGAGTTAAGGTTTTTTGTTTTTTATGGTTGAGGTTTTTAAGAGTATTATCTAGTTTTTACTGATTTAGTATAAGGTGCTAATATTTTAAATATCTTTAGCAGAAAAAAATATTTTTATTTTGATAACAACACTACTTATAATTCTATACATAGTCATTGTTGCTACGGTTGCGGTTATTATAATTAATACATCAACACCATCTAAGGCAATAGCTTATTTGTTTTTACTTATTCTGTTTCCTGTGGGAGGGGTTATTATTTACTTAATGGTTGGGATAAATCATAGAACCTATAAGTTATACAATAAAAAGCTTGAAGTAGATAAAAACATTTTTTTTGAACTTAAAGAACAGCTAAAAAACTACACCGAAAAAACACTGTCAACTTCTAAAAATAATTTAGGTCACTTTTACAACTTAACTAAGTTTATACATAAAGAAAATGTATTAACAAATAGCAATAAGGTTAGTTTACTCTTGAATGGAGAACGTAAATTTCCAGAAGTTATTGAGGCTTTAAAAGCAGCTAAAAACCATATTCATATTGAGTATTATATTTATCAAAATGATACTATAGGAAATGAAATAGGAGAGGTTTTAAAAGAAAAGGCTAAACAAGGAGTTAAAGTGCGTTTTATTTACGATGATTTTGGAAGTAAAGATATCCGTAAATCGTTTGTGAAATCTTTAATTGATAGTGGAGTCGAAGCATATCCTTTTTATAAAATTAAGTGGTTGTTATTAGCCAATAGAATTAATTATCGAAATCATAGAAAGATTATTGTAATTGATGGGGAAATTGGCTTTGTGGGAGGAGTTAATGTTTCAGAGAGATATATTAACCCAAACAAGTTTAATTGTTATTGGAGAGATACACATATTAAAATAGAAGGGCTTGCTGTTTTGAATTTACAGCGTGTTTTTTTAGCAGATTGGAATTTTTGTGCAGATCAAAATGTTATTGTAGAAGAAGATCTTTTTCCTGTAGGCAACCAAGCAACGACTAGTGAGCATAAGCAATTAGTTCAGGTGATTTCAAGCGGACCAGATTCTGATCATCCAGATATTATGTATGCGCTTATTCAAGCAATACTGTTGTCAAAAAAAGAAATATTAATTACTACACCATACTTTGTCCCCAGAGCTTCTTTTTTAGATGCTCTTAAAATAGCTAGTTTGAGTGGAGTTACTATAAAACTACTGGTGCCTAGTATTTCAGATTCGAAATTAGTTAATGGAGTGTCAAACTCTTTTTATAAAGAAGTTTTAGAGATAGGAGTAGAGGTGTACAGATATAAAAAGGGATTTGTACATGCAAAAACAATGGTGTTTGACGAATTAGTTTGTTCTGTGGGAACAGCAAATTTAGATGAACGTAGCTTTGATCTAAATTTTGAAATTAATGCGTTGATATATGATAAAGATTTTGCTAGTCAGCTGAAAAATGCTTTCTTAGAAGATTTAAAGTACAGTGAGAAAATAGAGATGAAACAATGGAATAGTAGACCTGTTTTAATACGTTTTACAGAAAGAGTAGCTCGTTTATTAGCTCCTATTTTATAGCTAAGTTAAATAAAAAAAGTAACGGTAAAATTTTCTTGTTCTTAAGAGATTTTACCGTTATATATACTACAAAAAAAAGAGCTTTCTTAAGTTAATCTTTAATTATAAACATAGATCTACGATTGAGTTGATGTTCATCTTCAGCACACGCTGTCTTGTTAGTACATTTGTTAATGAGCTTTGACTCTCCGTATCCTTGAGCGGTTAATCTTGTTATATCTATTCCTTTTTTCAGTAGCCAATTTAATGTAGCTTGTGCTCTGTCTTCAGATAGCTTTAAATTATAAGAATCGTTACCTCTTGAATCTGTATGTGATTCAATACTAATTTTCAAAGTAGGGTACTCATTTAAAGCAGCTAAAATTTTAGCCAATTCAATTTCTGCATCTGGACGAATATTAGATTTGTCATAATCAAAGTAAATAGGTTGTAACGTTAATCTACACCCTAAATCATTTGGAGGGCAAGGGTCAGAAAGTTCTAAAGCTAAAGGCATGTTTAGCTTAATAGGCATTTTAATGGTTTTTGGGTTGCTAGGGGTTTCTATAACTTTTTCTTTCGGAAAATACTCCTTTTTCTTTGCTCTTAAGGTATATTGTTCTTGGCAGTCCAATAAGAAAGAAAAAGTAGCATCGTTACCTACAGTCATTGTTTTTACTTCTTTGTTGTTACTATCTATTAAAGTAACTTCGGCATTTGGAATTAATTCACCTGTTTTTTTATCAATTACAGGTCCTTGAATGGTGATTTCACAGCGTTCCCAAATTTGATAAATATCATCACTTTTACTACCTTCTTTACCATCACGATTGGATGTGAAATATCCTATTCTATCCTCTTTTATAATGAACCCAAAATCGTCTTTAGGACTGTTTATGGGGTCTCCAAAAGTAGAAATTTCTCCATGAGAATCTTTTATTAGTTTTGTTACAAAAATATCTAAGCCTCCCATGCCTGATGAATGCCCATCACTAGAAAAATACAAATCGTTATCGTCACTTACAAACGGAAAAGTTTCTCTTTCAACAGTGTTAATCTTGTTGCCAAGGTTTATAGGATTTGTATAAATGCCTTCTCCTAAAATTTTAACATACCAAATATCGGACATTCCTAAGCTACCAGGCATATCTGATGAAAAGTAGAGTTTGTCTTCTTCAGGGTTAAGAGCTGGGTGTCCAACAGAGTAGTTATCGTTGTTAAAAGGAAGTTCTTGTATATTTCCCCAAGTATTTCCTTTTTTAGTGGCTTTATATATTTTGAGCCTAACAACATGATTTTTGTCTTTTTTCTTTTTACCATTTAAATAATTATTTCTAGTAAAATACATGGTGTTTCCATCTTTTGTAAAAATAGCGGTAGATTCATGGTAAGGTGAATTAATACTTCTGTCAAAAGCTTTTACTTGCCCAAAATTCATGTCTTTATCTAAAGGAACTTGATATAAGTTAAGGAAAGGTTGATTGTCCCACCCAGCAAGTTTAGTAGATTGTTCTTTTGATAAATTTGGGTTTTTTCTACTTGAGGCAAAAACAATATTGTTACCATAAAAGGCTGGGCCAAAATCTGAATACTCTGTATTTACAGGAACTTTTTCTATTTCAAAAAGTTTATCCTGCACACCTTTTTTGAATAAAGTGTCAGCAACATTTTTATAGGATTTTAAGGAGGTAACTTTTCCTCCTTTAAATCTGTAAACTTCCATAAGTTTTTCAGCTTCTTCGGGTTGATTAATGCTTTTTAAACATTGAGCTGCTCTAAAATAATCAACTGTAAGGGCTTCATTTGGGAACCGATCTATTAAATTGTAATACCATTTTGCAGCACTTGAATAGTTGCTGTTAAAATAGTATGTATTTCCCAGTTTTCTATAAATTTCAGCTGATCCATAGTCTTCTTCAACGACTTTTAAATAGATTTTTTGTGCATCTATAAAATCATACGTATTGTACTTGGTATTTGCCTTTTCAACTAGTGCAATTTGAGTGAAAGCAGAAGTACTTGTTAAGGCAACAAAAAAATAAAATATTAAATAATGCTTTTTCATGATATTAAGAGTTTAAAAGAATCTAGGTGTTAGTATGCGTTCGGGGTTATTAAAGATGTCAAACCTTAAAAAGAACTCGTAAGTACCATTACTATGGTCTTCGATGTCTGTAGTTTGGAAATCATATCCCATTCCTAAGAATAACTGATTAGTTATTTGAAATCCTGCCATGGCGCTAATTGCAGCGTCCCATCGATATGAGGCTCCGAGGGTGAATTTATTATTGAACAGGAAGTTTGCAGATAAATCAGCCTGTAAAGGAGATCCGTTAACCCATTTAAACATTGTTGTAGGTTTAAACTTAAGGTTTTCACTAATATCAAAAACATAACCAGCTATTAAGAAGTAATGTAAACGTTCTATAGCTATAGCGTTTTCGTCACTGTTATTGGTGCTATCTGAATTATAGTGTTTTGAATTGAAAAAATTAGGTACTGATAATCCAAGGTAGAGTCTGTCGTTGTTATAGTAAATACCTGCACCTATTTGAGGTTGTACTTTTTTATCAATGTTTTCTGCAAACTGCCAATCATTATTATCATATATGTTTAGTTTAGAATAATCTACATCAAGTATGCTTAGACCACCTTTAATTCCAAAGGATATTCTTGAATTTCCTGATAACAATAAAGAGTATGCATAATCTATCGTAATGCCTGTTTCGTTTGAAGGACCTATTTTATCATTAATAATAGAGAGTCCTATTGCATTTCGTTTGAGTGTGCCTAAAGGGGTATTAAAGGTGAAAGTACCAGTATTTGGAGCTCCTTCAAATCCTGCCCATTGCGTTCTATATAACAATCCTAAACCAAGAGTAGTTTTAGAACCAATATAACCTGGGTTTACAACTTGAGTATTGTACATGTATTGTGTATACTGTGGGTCTTGTTGAGAAAAACACACATTTGAACTAATAAATAGTAGTAGTAATAAATAATAATGTTTCATTAGGTTTTGTGTTTTTTAATTTCTTTTTAGGTATAAATACCCTTTGTTAGTCATAGCTTCTTGGTTAGCGTTCCACCGTGTTAGTATATAGAAATAAGTACCTGTAGGTAACTTTTGATCTTTACTAACTGTTGCTCGTCCCTCAGAAATTCCCTTAAATAAGTTTCCATTAGTTCCATAGGCATCAGTTTGGTAAACTAAAACGCCCCATCTATTAAAAACCTTAAGGTTGTTGTTAGGGTAATTTTCTATACCGTTAATGCGTAAGAAATCATTAGCCCCATCTCCATCAGGGGAAACAGCATTAAAAACTTCAAAAGGAACTTCTTCTATGGGTAAAACTGTCATTGTTGGGTCATCTGGGTCACCGTCATTGTCAGCATCAATATCATCTAAGTTATTAGGGTCGTCAGAAGTGTCAGTTATTGAGTTTCCAGAGGAGTCTTCAGCGGTGATTATGGCTTGATTAGTGACGAATTTGTTAATTAAGTCTTGCTCAGTTATACTGTAAGTAGCAGTAAAGGTTGTGTTATCTATTTCCCCCGGTAAAAGTTGAGGAATGGTGCTACCGTTAATTGTAATTCCAGGTAAGTTATCCTGCAAAGTAATATCATATAAAACTGAATCTCCAGTATTGTATATGATAAAACTATATGTTATGGTTTCTCCAATATTAGCATATCCATTTCCATTAGTATCATTAAAAGTGCTTGTTTTTTCAAGAGAAATACTGTTATTAGGTTGACACAAAGTAGTTTGTGTTTGGTCATCTTCAAGTACACTATCGTTGTCTGATAGATCGCTTACATCATTGCCATTGATACTTGTACCCGTAGCAGTGGCTTGATTGGTTACTGAACCAGTATCAATATTGGCCTGAGTAATCGTGTAATCGGCGGTATAACTCCAAGTTTCATTAGCATCTAGTTGATTGTTGTTGTCGGTATCACCTGAAGCTAGCGCAATTGTACCACCCAACATTGGGTCGGTAAGAACAACATTAGCAATACTAGTATTTCCTGTGTTTGTAAGCGTAAAGTTATATGTTATGGTTTCTCCAGCATTGCTACATCCATCTGTGTTTTCGTCATTGAAAGTAGCTGTTTTAATAAGTGCAATACCATCGGATTGACAAAGATTAGTTTGTGTTTGGTCATCTTCAAGTACACTATCGTTGTCTGATAGATCGCTTACATCATTGCCATTGATACTTGTACCCGTAGCAGTGGCTTGATTGGTTACTGAACCAGTATCAATATTGGCCTGAGTAATCGTGTAATCGGCGGTATAACTCCAAGTTTCATTAACATCTAGTTGATTGTTGTTGTCGGTATCACCTGAAGCTAGCGCAATTGTACCACCCAACATTGGGTCGGTAAGAACAACATTAGCAATACTAGTATTTCCTGTGTTTGTAAGCGTAAAGTTATATGTTATGGTTTCTCCAGCATTGCTACATCCATCTGTGTTTTCGTCATTGAAAGTAGCTGTTTTAATAAGTGCAATACCATCGGATTGACAAAGATTAGTTTGCGTTTGGTCATCTTCAAGAATACTATCGTTATCAGATAGATCACTTACATTGTTACTGCTAATACTTGTACCTGTAACAGTTGCTTGATTGGTTACTGAACCAGTATCAATATTGGTTTGAGTAATTATGTAGTTAGCAGTATAGCTCCAAGTTTCATTAACATCAAGTTGACTGTCGTTATCGATATCACCTGAATCTAGCGCAATTGTACCACCCAACATTGAATCGGTAAGAACTACATTAGTAATACTAGTGTTTCCTGTGTTTGTAAGCGTAAAGTTGTAGGTTATAGTTTCTCCAAGATTGCTACATCCGTCAGTGTTTTCGTCATTGAAAGTAGCTGTTTTAATAAGTGCAATACCATCGGATTGACAAAGATTAGTTTGCGTTTGGTCATCTTCAAGAATACTATCGTTATCAGATAGATCACTTACATTGTTACCGCTAATACTTGTACCTGTAACAGTTGCTTGATTGGTTACTGAACCAGTGTCAATATTGGCTTGAGTAATGGTGTAATTGGCAGTATAACTCCAAGTTTCATTAACATCAAGTTGACTGTCGTTATCGGTATCACCTGAAGCCAGCGCAATTGTACCACCCAACATTGAATCGGTAAGAACTACATTAGTAATACTAGTGTTTCCTGTGTTTGTAAGCGTAAAGTTGTAGGTTATTGTTTCTTCAACATTGCTACATCCATCTGTGTTTTCATCATTGAAAGTAGCCGTTTTAATAAGTGCAATACCATCGGATTGACAAAGGTTAGTTTGAGTTTGGTCGTTTTCAAGTACATTATCATTGTCTGATAAATCATTTACAGTACTACCACCAATACTAGTCCCCGTAACAGTTGCTTGATTGGTTACTGAACCAGTATCAATATTAGCTTGTGTAATCGTGTAGTTAGCAGTATAGCTCCAGGTTTCATTAACATCAAGTTGATTATCGCTATCAGTATCACCTGAAGCAAGAGTAAGTATACCACCTAACATTGGGTCGGTAAGAACTACATTGGTAATGGTAGTGTTTCCTGTGTTTGTAAGAGTAAAACTGTAGGTAATAGTTTCTCCTACATCGCTACATCCATCTGTGTTTTCGTCATTGAAAGTAGCTGTTTTAAGAAGTGCTATACCATCAGATTGACAAAGAGTAGTTTGTGTTTGGTCGTCTTCAAGAACACTGTTGTCATCAGATAAATCTGTAACAACAACTCCAAGTGATGATTCACCACTTGCTGTAGCTTGATTTGCAACTGAACCAGTATCAATATTGTTTTGAGTTAGAATGTAGTTAGCAGTATAAATCCATACCTCACCTACGTCAAGGGTGTTGTTGGTGTTTATATCTCCTGAGTCTAGTGCAACCACTCCGCCTAGCAAAGGGTCGTTAACAGTAACATTTATTAAGCCAGTGTTCCCTTGGTTTGTAACTGTTATTGTGTAGGTTAATGTTTCTCCAGCATTGCTACATCCGTCAGAGTTTTCGTCATTAAAGGTTGCTGTTTTAACAACGGCTATGTCTGGTGCTTGACATAAATCAACAGATGTTACGTCATCTTCTAAAGCACTGTTGTCATCTGATAAATCATTTACTGTGCCTCCCGAAACAGTACTTGCTTGTACTGTGGCTTGATTTTGAACAAATGTATTTGTAATATCAACTGGAGTAATACTGTAGGATCCTGTATATATCCAAGTTTCATCAACATCTAGTTCATTATCTGAATCGGTATCTCCTGAAGTATAAGAAACTGTTATTAAAGGGTCAGTTACGACTATTGAGTTTAAAGTTGTATTTCCGGTATTTATTACAGAAAGGATAAAGGTTATTGTTTCTCCATTGTCGCTACAACCATCACCATTTTCATCATTAATGGTTCCTTGTTTGATAAGCGCAATATCTTCAGTTTGACATAAATTGATTACAGTTGGGTCGTCTTCTAAAGTGCTGTTGTCATCAGATAAATCATTTACGTTAGTTCCTCCTGTGCTAATTCCTGTTACAGTTGCTTGACCAGTAACCGAACCATTGTCAATGTCATCTTGAGTGATAATATAGTCTAATGAGTATATCCATGTTTCATCAACATCTAGCTCATTATCGCCATCTGTATCACCAGAATTTAATGTTAAAGGAAAAGGAGATATAGGGTCGGTTAACTCAACATTGGTAATACTAACATTACCTGTATTTGTTACGGTATATGTGTAAGTAATTGTTTCGTTAGGATTTGCGCACCCGTCATTGTCTATATCATTAAAAACACCTTGTTTTAATAAGGCAATGTCTGCTTGCTGACAAAAAGAAGTGTTAGTCGCATCAATATATCCACCATAAACTTCAATTGAGTTTACTGCGGCAACTAATGAGGCTATAGTTAATTGGATTTCGTCAAAAGCTGTGCTAGTATCAAAAGCTACAGCGTAAAAGCTATCTGTGCTAGTTGGAGTAATATTTACTAAACCTAGAGCTTCAAGAGCAAGTAGGTTACTTGCTGTTTGTTGTTCTTGTTGAACGCCGTCAAGATAAGTTGTAATTGTGAGTGTATTCAATAAATCTGCTTGAAGTAAGTCGTTTGTATCTCTAATTACAAAACCTGCTTGTGTGCCAGATGGATAGTCAACAAGTACATCTTGAACAGATATAGATGCGCTTCCAGCTACACCTGCTACAATGTTTATAAGTGCATAATCAGAATTGTCTTCAGATATAACATTTACAGCATTGTCAACTTCACAAGCGATACAAGCAACACCTTCAGTTCCAGTGTTATCATTATTAATAATCACTGAGTTACTAGGGTTTGATAGTACATAAGGTTCATCACAGTTAATCGTTCCTGGACAGAAAGATTGAAGTACCATTCCATAAACTCTGGTACTACCTAGGTTTAAAGAAAGAGTTTGTGTCATAGAAAGTTGTACTTCATCAAAAGGAGCTGTAGTAATAAATCCTAGTCGTACAGATTCACTTCCCGTTAATAATAAACCAGAATAAATTGGGAGCAATTCGGTTGTGCCTGTTTTAGATTCAACAAGTGTTCCGTCTAAATAAGTTGAAATGGTTATAGCATCAAACAATTGAGTGTTTAAAAGTGTAGTATTTTCAATATCAAAACCAGCAAAAGTATTTGCGGTGTAATCGGTAATTTCATTTTTATAGGCTATAGTAGCTGTACCTGCAACACCTGCTAATAAATTTATAGAAGCGTAGTTCGAGGTATCAGAGTCAATAGCATTATTAATATTGTTTACACTCCCTAATGTTAAAAGACCACCGTTTCCAGTATGTTCCTCTACTGCTCTAACTGGAAAGTTTGGCTTAATTAGTTGTGTAGCGGTGTTACAGGCTAATTCAGACCCTTCACAAAACCTATTTGTTACAGCAGCGTAAACGTTTGTTGTGGATGCAATTCCAGCCAAACTAGCAATTGAAATTTCAATAGCATCATAATTCATTGAAGTGTAAAAACCAACATAGAACTGATCAGTGCCTAAGATAGGACTGTCTAAAGCAAGTAAAGAAGTGCTAGTATTCGTTTCTTGCTGTGCTCCATCAAGGTAGGTTGTTATGGTAATAGCATTTAAAAGGTCAGCTTGAAGCACAGATGTATTCTCTATCAAGAAACCAGCATAACCACCTGACTCATTAAATTCACCAGCAGTGTTGTCAGTAATAGTTAAAGTATGTGTTACTCCCAAACCGATAAGTGTAGATACGGAAGCAAAGCTAGATGGGTCAGTATCTATAATATTACTAGCATTTGAAATACCACAACCTACTACACAGAGTCCAGAAGTGTTTTCATCTACTGTTAAGTCTGTATAATTATCATTTGTTATTGCTACAGGGTTTTCTGTATTACAAGGAATAGGGGATTGTACGCCGTCTGTATAAATAATATATTCTGCTGTAGATTGACATCCATTAGAATCTGTTACAGTCACAGTATAATTTCCTTGGGTTAATCCTGAAATAGAAGATGATGTTTCACTACCAGGGCTCCATAAATAAGTGTAAGGAGGAGTTCCTCCAGATACGGATAAAGAAATACTTCCATCTGAAGCTCCGATAGAAGTTTCTTTTATTGTGTTACCTGATATTTTTATGGAATTGTCTACATAACTACCATAAACCTCAATGCTGTTAATAGTAGCAGCGAGTGAACTAACTGTAAGTTGAATTTCATCATATTCAAGTGTGGTAGGGAATCCTACTAAATAATATCCATTAGTTGTAGATGGAGTTATATTTATTAACCCTAATGCTTCAAGAGCTAATAAATTATTCCCAGTTTGTGTTTCTTGTACAGAGCCATCTAAGTAGGTCGTTATAGTTAGAGAATTTAAAAGGTCTAGTTCTAGTAAGTCATTTGTGTCTCTAATAACAAATCCAGCAGTACTTCCAGAAGGAAAATTACTTAAAACGTTTTCAACAGAAATAGAAGCTGTGCTAGCAACACCAGTTGTTACATTTATCATAGCAAAGTCAGATTCACTTTCACTAATAACATTTGTTGCATTATCTACTTCACAGGCTACACAAGCCACCCCATTTATACCATTATTTGTGTTGTTAATTATAACAGGTTGAGAAGGGTTGTTTAGTAATGTAGCAGTATCACAGTTTAAATCACCTTCACTAAAAGCTTCTAATATGAGACCATAAACTCGAGTGCTCCCTAGATCTAAAGAAAGAGTCTGTTGAATTGATAGCTGAACTTCATCAAAAGGTAATGAAGTTACAAAACCTACCTGTGATCGTTCTGTACCAGTAAATAGTAAGCCACTATCTATTGATAATAATTCAGAACTACCTGCTTTAACTTCTTGTTGAACACCATCTAAATAAGTTGTTATAGTAATTCCATCGAGTAGTTCAAGGTTTAAAATAGAAGCATTTTCAATATCAAAACCTACATAAGTTTGTGCAGGGTAATTTGTTAATTCGTCTTTTATAGAAATACTTCCAGTAGCTATAACACCTAAAGTGAAATCAATACTAGCGTATGAGTTGTCATTAGAATCTACTGCAGCATTAGTATTGGTTACGGTACCAACATTTAAAACACCTCCCATTCCAGTGTGTTCATCAACGATACGAGCAGGGAAATCAGGTTTATTAATTAGAGTAGGAGTATTGGGTTCTAAATTAGGACCAATGCAAAAACTATTAGTAACAGGATAATAAATATTGGTGCTAGAAGCTATACCAGCTAAACTAGCTGCCGAAATTTCAATACTATCATAGTCTAATGTAGTGTAAAAACCCACGTAAAATTGATCATTATTTAATAAAGAACTACCAAGTGTTACTAACGTAGCTCCTGAATTAGTTTCTTGAGGAACACCGTTTAGGTAGGTTCTTATGGTAATAGCTCCTAGTAAATCTATTTGAGCAACAGAGCCATTTTCTATTAAAAAACCGGCATAGCTTCCTCCTTCAAAAAATTCATCCGTGGTATTATCTGTTACTGTTATTGTATGAGTTACACCTAAACCTAAAAGTGTAGAAATAGTAGTGTAGTTTGAAAGATTTGTGTCTGTCAAATTGTTGAGGTTTGAAATACCGCAACCCAATAAACAAAGTCCATTAGTATTTTCAGTTACAGTCAAATCAGTGAAACTAGTTGAAGTGATAGCAACAGGAGAATCAGTGTTACAAGGAACGGTTATAGGTGGAGAATAATTAATATTGTCATTTAAGTTTCTATTTTTAGAAAATGAAGAAAGAATCAAAAACAAGAAAAATAAAGAAGTGAGTTTAAATTGTATGCAAATTTTTTGCAACGTTAAGTACGTATGGGTAATTCTTTTCATAATAATTGGCTGGTTAGACATTGTAAAGCATTGCCAATTCCTAATAGAGAGGCAACATTACATTAATTAAAATGTTGACAAATAGCTTTTAAATACTTAGGGTTTGATAGCTAATTTTCTAACAAAGTAAAGAAACAGGTTTTATTTTTTCGGGGAGTATAGTTAGTTATAAGACTTCCAAATATTGGTAGTCTATAAAAGCAACTGTGTAGTTATTGGAATAACAGTAGGTTGGTTCTTTAAAATTTGGTTAAAAATAATAGTGTTTAACTATAGCTAACCTTTTTGATGAGGTAAGAGAAAAATAATCATAATGCGAGAGACTTAAAATTTAAAAAACTTAAATGTGTTCCAGTAAAACCAAAAAAGGAATTACCTAGTTTCCAACAGTCAATAACTAGCTATTGACAGTAAATAGTATTTTAACTTTAAGGGGGTGTAAGAGGAGAGAAATCACAATTTTAAACGTTATTTAATTGCAATTAAAATCCTTAATACTTTGTGAATATAATAAAAAAACATTACAAAAACAATGAATAAAATTTTATTTTTTTGGTTTTAATTATTGTTTCTCTGTTTTTTAAAAGTCTTTTTTTGAGTAAGAAGATAGTTTTTCACGATAACTATTTAATGAAATAAGTTATGTAGCTAAGAGAAAGAAAAAGACTTCATATCTTCTTTGTTAAGAAGGTATTAACATTTTTTTAACTTCGTTTAGTTCGGTTTGTTCCGAACTAAACTTATTTTTGCGTCGTAAATTTTTTAATGAAGATGAATCAAGTAGAAAAGAAGAAATGTGAATTGGTTGAGAAGCTAGGGATTTTTTTAGAAAAAAAAGAACAGTTAGCTCCAGTGGCGGCAAGAATATTTTCACATATTATTTTAACAGGAAAACAAGGAACAACCTTTGAAGACTTGGTGTCTGGTCTTTGTGCTAGTAAAAGTACAATTTCAACACACCTTAATCATTTACAAGGATTAAAACAAGTAAGTTACTTTACAAAAACAGGTGATAGAAAAAAATACTTCATTCTTAATAGCGATACAATGCTAAAAGGAATAAGTAATATGGTAGAAGAATGGGAAGGAGAAAAAGAATTACATATAGAAGTTAAAGAGTACAAAGAAGATATTAATAAAACATTGAAAGAAGAAGATAAATTTGATCTTGGTTTTCATGACAGTTTTATTGAATTTTTAGATGGAGCAATAACATCTGTAACCAAACTAAAAGAAAAAATCATAAACCACAAACACTAATTATTATATACATAAAATGAAATATCAACACATATACGGTATTGTTATTCTTAGCATTGTTGCATTATTTTTTACAAGCTGTGAAAAAAAACAACAACAAAACCAACAGCAGATACCTACGCTACCTTTTCCGGTAGTTAAGGTTACTAAAAAAACAATAACTAATTATCAAAGCTACCCTGTAACTATTGAAGGAGAAGTAAATAGTGAAATAAGACCTAAGGTTTCTGGGTATGTAAAAAACGTTTTAGTAAAAGAAGGACAAAAGGTTAAACAAGGACAATTGTTGTTTAAGTTAGAAACACAATCATTAAGTCAAGATGCTGAAGCAGCAAAAGCAGTTGTAAACACAGCACAGGTAGAGGTTAATAAGCTAAAACCATTAGTAGAAAAAAATATTATTAGTCCAGTACAATTAGAAACAGCCAAAGCTAATTTAGCACAGGCTAAAAGTACATATAATAGTGTTATAGCTAATATTAACTACGCAAATATAAAAAGTCCAGTAAACGGATTTGTAGGTTCAATTAATTATAGAAAAGGAGCTTTGGTAAGTGCACAAAGTGCAATGCCACTTACAAAAGTAGCTTCTATAAAAAATGTATATGCATACTTTTCTATGAATGAAAAAGAGTTTTTAAATTTCATTGCTTCCGCTGAAGGAACTACGATGGATGAGAAAATTAAAAAACTACCCCCAGTAAAATTATTATTAGCTAATGGTAAAGAGTATGAGCAAACAGGAACTATTGAAACCATTGCAGGTGATATTAACCAACAGACAGGAACTATTAGTTTTAGAGCGAAGTTCGATAATAAAGCTGGTTTATTACGTAATGGGAGTAGCGGTACAATCCTAATACCTAAAGTACATAACGAGGCATTAGTTATACCTTCAGAATCTACATTTGAACGCCAAGGTAAAGTATACGTTTATACAGTGAACAATGATTCTTTGGCTGAAAAAACTATTGAAGTTGAAGCGCAAGTAGGAAAGCTTTATGTAGTAAAATCAGGATTAAAATCAGAACAAACAATTTTAGCAAAAGGGTTAAATAAAGTTCGATCTGGAGCAAAAATTAAACCTGTTCCAACACCTTTAGATAGCATAGTTAACTCATTTGATACGGTATTTAAATAATAAAGAAAATCATGTTACAAAAATTTATAGAGCGTCCGGTACTCTCTACAGTAATCTCTATTATCATAGTAATATTGGGGGTACTGTCATTAACACAACTACCGGTAACGCAATATCCTGATATAGCACCACCAACGGTGCAGGTTACTGCTTCTTATCCAGGAGCGAGTGCCGAAACAATTTTAGAAAGTGTTATTGTTCCTATAGAAGAACAAATAAACGGGGTAGAAGGAATGACTTATATGACTTCTACTGCAAGTAATACAGGTACAGCAAGTATTCAAGTTTTCTTTGAACAGGGATATGATCCAGATATTGCAGCTGTAAACGTACAAAATAGAGTTGCTAGAGCCAATGCGTTATTACCTTCTGAGGTAACAAGAGCAGGAGTTATTACAGCAAAACAACAAAATTCAGCATTATTATATGCTGCAGTTTATTCTACAAATCCTGAGTATGATGATGTTTTTATTCAAAATTACTTAAATATAAACGTAAAACCAGAATTACAACGTGTTTCTGGAGTGGGAGCAGTAAATGTTTTTGGAGCAAAAGACTATTCGATGCGAGTATGGTTAGATCCAGCAAAAATGGCATCTTATAAGTTAGAACCTAGAGAAGTAATTGCAGCAATTAATGAACAAAGTTTAGAAGCAGCAGCTGGGTCTTTAGGGCAAAATTCAGGAGAATCTTTTGAGTATGTAATTAAATATAAAGGACGATACAAAACAGCAAAAGAATACGAAAATGTTGTTGTAAAGGCTTTAGGAAATGGACAGTTTTTACGTGTTAAAGATGTAGCGAAAGTAGAATTAGATGCGTTTTCTTATTCATCATTATCACGTACAAATGGAAGCCCTGCACTTAACTTCGGAGTTTTTCAAACACCGGGGTCTAATGCACAAGAAATTATTGAAAATATTTATGTGAAATTAGAAGACCTAAAGAAAGATTTTCCAGAAGGACTAGATTACATTATTAATTACGATACCAATAAATTCTTAACAGCATCAGTAAACAAAGTAAAAAGCACCTTAATAGAAGCCTTTTTATTAGTATTTATTGTAGTGTTTATTTTCTTACAAGATTTTAAGTCTACCTTAATACCAGCAATAGCAGTTCCAGTATCAATTATTGGTACGTTCTTTTTCTTAAATTTATTTGGATATTCTATCAACCTATTAACCCTATTCGCTTTAATTTTAGCAATTGGAATTGTGGTAGACGATGCCATTGTGGTTGTAGAAGCAGTACACGCTAAACTGGAAGATGGAGCAGAAAGTGCTAAAAAAGCATCTATTTCTGCCATGAGTGAAATTAGTGGAGCAATTGTTTCTATTACATTGGTAATGATGGCGGTATTTGTGCCAATTACTTTTATACAAGGACCATCAGGAGTATTTTATGAGCAATTTGGGGTAACGCTAATGGTTGCTATCTTAATTTCTGCAGTAAACGCCTTAACATTAACACCTGCTTTAAGTGCATTGTTATTAAAACCACATAACGAAAATCATAAGAAAAAAGGCTTGTTACAACGTTTTTACGATGCCTTCAACGCAGGATTTAATGCAGTAACCAATAAATATACCCAATCGTTAGGCTTTTTAGTAAAGCATAAGTGGGTAACTGCAGGTATTTTAGGAGTAAGTGTTTTAGCAATTGTCTGGGCAAGTAATACGATACCTACAGGTTTTGTACCATCGGAAGATAGAGGGGTAGTCTTTATGAATGCTGAATTACCAGCAGGTTCTTCATTAGATAGATCGTATGAAGTAACAGAAAAACTATACGAGAGTATAAAAGGAATTGAAGGAATAAAAGGGGCATCGTTTATTAGTGGAAGAAACTTTTTCTCAGGAGAAGGAAGTTCGTATGCAATGGGCTTTATTATTTTGGAAGACTGGAGTGAAAGAGAGAGTGATGCAGAGTCAGTGAAAAGTATAGTTGGTCAATTATTTGGTAAAGCAGCAACGATACCAGACGCGAACATCATTTTCTTTACACCACCAAGTGTGCCAGGTTTTGGTAGTGCTGATGGTTTTGAAATGCGATTATTAGATCGTGCAGCAAAACCGCTAACAGAAATGGATGCAACAGCAAAACAATTTGTTGGTTTGTTAAATCAACAGCCAGAAATAGCATTTGCTTCTAACTCTTTTGATACTGGATTCCCTCAGTTAGAATTAGATATCAATGTAGAAAGAGCTAAAGAAGCAGGAGTATCTACGAGTGCTATACTTTCAGCTTTACAAGGATATATTGGAGGTAATTACGCAGCAGATTTTAGTAGATTTGGAAAGCAATTTAGAGTTTTTGTACAGTCGTTACCTGAAGATAGAATAAATGAAGAAAGTTTAAACAGCATGTTTATAAAAACACCAAGTGGGGAAATGACACCAATTTCTCAATTTGTAAGCTTAGAACGTGTATATGGTCCGCAAACGGTAAATAGATTTAACTTATTTAACTCAGTTACTGTAAACGGAGGGGTAACTCCAGGGTATAGTTCAGGAGATGCAATTACCAAAATAAACACATTAGCAGAAAATAATTTACCAGAAGGGTATAGTGTTGCTTACTCAGGAATTACTAGGGAAGAAATAGCATCATCAGGACAATCTACCATCATTTTTATGATTAGTATTTTGTTTGTATATTTCTTATTAGCAGCTCAATATGAGAGTTACCTATTGCCATTATCAGTAATTTTCTCGTTACCAATTGGGGTAGCAGGAGCATATTATACCACTTATTTAGCAGGATTAGAGAACAACATCTATTTCCAAATTGCCTTGATTATGTTATTAGGGCTGCTAGCTAAGAATGCGATTCTTATTGTAGAGTTCGCAATACAACGTCGTAAGCAAGGAAAAAGCTTATACGACTCTGCTATTGAGGGAGCAAAAGTACGTTTAAGACCTATTTTAATGACCTCGTTCGCCTTTATTCTTGGGTTATTGCCATTAGTATTAGCAAAAGGAGTAGGTGCTGAAGGAAATAACTCTATTGGAACTGGTGCTGCGGGAGGATTATTAATTGGTACATTAATAGGGGTATTTGTTATTCCTGTACTATTTGTAGTATTCCAATGGTTACAAGAAAAAGTATCAAGCAAACCAACTGTTGTTGAAATTAAAGAAGATTAATTATGAAATTTATTTTAAATAAAACTTTGGTTGTAGTCGTAATGGCTACAACCCTACAAAGTTGTTTTGTTGCGAAGGATTATGCACGTCCTGAGCTAAAAGAAACAGAACATTTGTATAGAACAGATAATTTGCCACAAGATAGTCTTTCAATGGCAGATGTGTCTTGGAAAGATATGTTTACTGATGCTCATTTAAAAAAATATATTGATGAAGGGCTTCAAAATAACCTTGATATTCGTGTAGCACTACAACAAATGGCAGCTGCTGAAGCTTATATGAAACAAGGTAAAGCAGGATATTTACCAAGTATAGGTGTTGGAGCAAAAGCTACACACCAAGAACTGGCAAAAAACAGTCAATTCGGGTCTTTTTTTAATGGTAGTATAGATCAGTATGAAATTACAGGAAACCTTTCTTGGGAAGCTGATATTTGGGGTAAAATACGTAGCAATAAAAGAGCAGGAAAAGCAGGTTATTTGCAAAGTGTAGCAGCACATCAAGCGGTAAAAACACAATTAGTTTCTGCAATAACTTCAACATATTATCAATTACTAGCTTTAGATGCTCAATTAGAAGTTACCGAACAAACCATTGAAACGAGAGAAAGTAGTGTAAACACGATTAAAGCTCTTAAAGATGCTGGACAAGTAAATCAGGTAGCAGTAGATCAAAATATAGCGCAGTATAATAATGCAAAAGCACTAAAAGTAGATTTAGAAGCAGCTATTTTTAAAACGGAGAATACACTAAATTTATTGTTAGGAAGAACATCGGTAGTTGTTGAAAGAAGCAAACTTTCACAACAACAGTTGGATGAGGTAGTTAAAATAGGAGTTCCAGCGAAATTACTAAGAAACAGACCAGATGTTATGGCTGCTGAATATGGTTTAATTAATGCTTTTGAGATGACTAATGTTGCTAAAAGTAATTTTTATCCGTCTTTAACAGTAACCGCAACAGGTGGGTTTCAAAGTTTGGAACTTGATGAATTATTAAGTGCAAATTCTTTGTTCGCAAACATAATTGGAGGCTTAACACAACCCATTTTCAATCAAAGAAAAATTAAAACACAACATGAGGTAGCTAAAGCACAGCAAGAACAAGCATTATTAAGTTTTAAAAAGACCTTGCTAACCGCTGGAAATGAGGTTTCAAATGCACTTTTCGATTATAATGCGGAAACCGAAAAATTTGAATACAGACAAAATGAGGTTGAAGCTTTACGAAGAGCAGAAATGAACTCAGAAGAGTTGTTAAAAAATGGATATGCCAACTATTTAGACTTATTAACAGCAAGAGAAAGAGCTTTAAATGCTGAGTTAAATGTTATTAACAACAAATTAAATCAGTTGTTAAGTGTTGTAAACTTATATGAAGCATTAGGAGGCGGTTGGAAGTAAATAGATGATAATGGGTAATAGGGCAAAACTTATTAAAGTAGCCAAAGAAAAGTTTATAGCCTTTGGAAGTAAGCATACTACAATGGATGAAATAGCTGAGCTACTCGGAATTTCAAAAAAAACCATTTATGCTTGTTTCTCTTCAAAAGAAGAATTAATAATTGAGAGTATTAGAGAGCTAATAAATGAATTTAAGATTGATATAGACCCTATTCTAAAATCTGAGAGACCAGCATTAAACAAAGTAATAGAAATATATGAAGTAGTTTTTAAGTATGTGGTAAAATTTAAACCCTCATTTATTTTTGGATTAAAAAAGTACTACCCGAATGCTTATAATGCTTACAAAGAAATTACAAAAGATGTTGTTTCTACAGATGTAATGAACCTATTAAAAGAAGCTAAAGAAGAAGGAGAAATAAGGCCTAATGTAGACCTTGAATTATTTAGTAAATTATATTTAAGTGGATTAGAGAGCCGTTTGTTTGACTCTGATAATTTGTTTGGCAATTACTCAAAAGAAGTACTATTAGAGTATATGATTGTTAATAATTTAAACTCTCTAAAACCGACTAAGTAAATACACAAGTTTTTGTGGTTTTTGATAAGAAGTGTCATGTAGTATGTTATCATATCTACAAGACACTTTTTTGTTTTGAAAAAATGATTTATAGTTGGAAAAAGGAAAAATATTTTTGACGTACTTTTGTGAAAAATAAACAGAGATTGTTTAAAAATATAACTACATATTTATTACTTAGTATTGTATCCCAGTTTTATAGTCAAGATAAAACAGATTCACAGCTTTTAAATGCTCAGAAAAAAGCAGAGAGTTATTTAGAAAAATTACAAGAAAACTATACAGAAGGAAATTACAAGCTCCATAAAATTTACAGTGATTCTCTATACAATATCTCTAAAAAGAACAACCTAAAAGCTTTACAAGTAAAAGCAATGGTTAATCAAGCAATAAGCTTAAATATGCAAACAAAATATGTAGAAGGTATCGCATTGTATAAAGAAGCTTTAACTATTGCTAAAACAATACCAGAAAGCAAGCAAGCTGAAACTGTAGTTCTGGTTAACTTAGGGAATATATACAATAATGTAGAGCTTTATGAAAAGAGTATAGAAACCATGAAGAAGGTATTAAAGCAAGCAGCTTATACAAAGAAGCCAAACTTAATAAAAATGGCTGCGTTGAACGGTTTATCAATAAGTTATTCTGCTTTAAATAACGAGGAAAAATCATTATTCTATGCGCAGCAGGTAAAAAAAATAGGAGAAGAAACAGGAAATGAAAGTATTGTTTTAACATCATTAAACCACATTAGCAGTTCGTATTATAAGTTAGAAGAATATGAAAAATCAGTTGAAGTAGCTAATAGAGCTAGAAAGTATAAGGCTTTTGAAAAAAATACTAGAGTAAAAGCATGGATTTTTGTCAATTTAGGAGTCGCAAATTTAAAGTTAGAACATTATAATAAAGCGGAAGAGTATTTAAAACAGGCGCTCAAAATAGCTTCTGAAAAAAACATAGAAGAAATAGAAATGATATGTTATGAGAACCTTACCATAATATATCAAAAGCAAAACAAAACAACAGCTTACTTAAGCGCAGAAAAGAAATATAACGAGAGCCGAATAAGTTTTCTTAAGAATCAAAAAAAAGCTATTACAGAAGAGTTAAAAGCAGAAATTGGAGCAAGAGAAGAAACAGTTTTAGCACAAGAAAATACAAAAGCATTACTTTCAGAACAACAAAAAAGTTTATTGTGGTTTAGTGTGTTTTGTGTAATTGGTTTAGGAGGGGTATTTTGGATTTACATAAAAAAGAATGAAGATAAAAGTGTTATAAAAGAAACAAATAAAATAACGGAAAAGATAAAAGAAACTTCTGAGAAATATAAAAACTCCTCATTGTCAAAAGAAGATAGAGTTTCTTACCAGCAAAAAATATTAAAAGTAATAGAAGAAGAAAAGATATACTTAAATCACGATTTAACTCAAGCAAACTTTGCAAAAAAACTATCATTAAGTAGTCATCATTTATCCGAAGTATTTTCGTTTGAATTTGATAAAAACTTCTACCAACTTATCAATTCATATCGAATAAGAGAAGCCAAGAAAATGTTACAATTATCTACAAGCAAAGATTACAAAATACTTGCTGTTGCTTACGATTCTGGTTTCAAAAGCAAAACTACTTTTAACCGTGTGTTTAAAGAACAAACGGGTTATACTCCATCAGAGTACCGAAAAAAACTAATAAATTAGGTTCCACTCTTTAGAATGATACTTCTATAACATCAAACGGTTATATCTTGCGCCCTATTACTTAATATAAACGATATTATTAAGTAGTACTTAGCTATTATTTTTTATACATGAAGATTCAGTTTGAGTTGGTAATATTATCAAACAAACAAAAACATATTAAACCATTATGTAATGGTTGGGTAGTTTTTACTTCATGTGATATATAAAAAAAAGATGCTTGATTAAAATAGAAGGGTTAAAAATTATATTAAAAAGAATGAAGGAATTTATGTGTAAACTTTTAAGAAGTAGTTTAGTAGTACTTTTTTTTATTTTAAGCAGTCAGTTGTTTTCGCAGTCGTTCACATCTTTGTGGAACACAGCAAATATTAGTGCAGGATCTTCTGGAGCTAATGAGATAAGAATACCAACCAATTCAGCTTATACGTATTCTTATACCGTTGATTGGGGTGATGGAAATATCGATTCAAACGTAACAGGAGACATTACACATACTTATGCGACACAAGGAACTTACACTGTTAAAATAGAGGGTACATTTCCAGCAATTTATTTCAACAATACTGGAGACGTCAATAAAATTATCGAAATCTTGTCCTGGGGTACTATTCAATGGCAAAGTATGGAAAATGCATTCTATGGATGTTCAAATCTAAATTTTGATGCTATTACTCCACCAGATTTAAGTCAAGCTACTAGCTTACAAAATGCTTTTAGAGATTGTTCATTATTTAATGGTATTATGAACAATTGGGATGTAAGCACCATAACTAATATTTCAGGGTTATTTATGAATTGCGAAATTTTTAATAGACCTTTAGATCAGTGGGATACATCTAGTATAATAGATATGTCTTACACTTTTTATAATGCAAGAGAATTCAACGAACCATTAGATAACTGGAATACATCAGCAGTAACTACTTTAGAAAACTTTTTATATAGAGCCCGTAAGTTCAATCAAAATATTAATAATTGGAATGTAGCTAATGTTATTAATATGGAAGGGGCCTTTTACGATACAAGTGTTTATAATCAACCAATGAATAATTGGAATGTTGGTAATATTACCAATATGAATAACACATTTAAAGGTTCTAATTTTAATAGCTCAATAGACAACTGGAATGTAAGTAGTGTTACAACAATGGAGGGAATGTTTAGTCAAGCTAAATTCAACCAACCTATAAATACATGGAATGTTAGTAATGTAACAAATATGTCTAAGCTATTTTTTAGAAACAGAACCTTTAATCAACCTTTAAATAATTGGGATGTTAGTAATGTTACAAACATGTCAGGTATGTTTGATGGATGGGCTTGGGGAGCAGTTTTTAATCAACCTATAGGCAATTGGGATGTAAGTAATGTTACTGATATGAGCTATATGTTTCGAGATAACTCAGGCTTTAATCAAGGTATAGGAACTTGGAATGTAAGTAATGTTGTTACCATGAGAGGAATGTTTGAAGGCGCTATTGCTTTTAATCGAGATATTAGTTTGTGGAATGTTAGCAAGGTTACCAATGTAGAAAGTATGTTTGAAAGAACAGAAGCTTTCAATCAGTCATTGAATACTTGGGATGTCAGCAATATTACTAATATGCGTAATATATTTCAACGAGCAGAAGCTTTTAACCAACCTTTAAATACTTGGGATGTAAGTAATATCACTGATTTTCAATATATGTTTGATAGAGCTACGTCCTTTAACCAAGATATAAGCAGTTGGCAAACAGGAAATGCTAGAAACATGTCTTATATGTTTAATCAGGCTACTTCATTTAACCAAAACATAGGAGTCTGGGATATATCTAGTGTTACAAACATGACAAACATGTTATCGAATAGCGGTATTTCTCAAGAAAACTATGATAATATTCTTATAGCTTGGAATGCTCAAACAGTTCAAAATAATGTTGATTTAGGGGCGACGAATCTAAATTATTGTGATGCTTTAAGCCAAAGACAAAACTTAATAGATACCAACGGGTGGACTATATCAGGAGATATTGTAAACTGTTCTTATGTATTATGTACTCAAATAACCATGCCGCAAGATGGAGATACACAAGTGCCAGCAAATAGTGATATTCGTTGGAAACCAGCACCTAACGCTACAGGATATAGAATTAGTGTGAGAAGAGAAAATGGAGCGACTTCACAGGTTATATATAATAATGAAGACGTAGGAAATGTTGTAGGAGTCGATTTTACCAATGAATTTATAGCAGGAGATACTGTATATGTAACAGTTGTTCCGTATAACGATGAAGGACTAGCTACAGGTTGCCAAGAAATTAGTTTTACAGTAATAGAAAGTTGGGTAAATAGCCCAGATGCATTCAAACTTACTTATGACACAAGCATACAAGTATTAAGTTATACTAGTCCTACGAATCAATTAGAAATAGAAACAAATTCAGGCTACCCAAACTACCTTACTTATAACTATTCTATAGATTGGGGAGATGGACAGTACGATCATAATGTAACAGGGAATATTACACACACATATCTTACCCCAGGTATTTATACCGTAAGTATTATTGGCGTTTTTCCTTCCCCTAAACATGAATATGTAGGAGATTCTCATAAATTATTATCTATAGATCAATGGGGTAATCAAATTTGGGAAAGTATGAACGAAGCTTTTTATGGTTGTGCAAATATGGAGTACAATGCTACAGATATTCCTAATCTTAGTAATGTAATAGATATGGAAAGAATGTTTAGCTCATGTAGAAAATTTAATGGAAACATAAATAATTGGAATGTAGGTAGTGTAACTAACATGCGTAGTATGTTTAGTGGAACTTCAATTTACAACCAACCGCTTAATAATTGGGATGTAAGTAATGTTACTGATATGAATTATATGTTTGGTGGAGCTGTAGAGTTTAATCAAGACATAGGAAATTGGAACACAGAAAATGTTACAGATATGGAAGGCATGTTTCAAAACGCAAAAGTATTTAATCAGAATCTAAATAATTGGAATGTAAGTAGTGTTACTAATATGAGTAGCATGTTTGAAAGAGCAGAAGCATTTAACCAACCCCTTAATAATTGGGATGTAAGTAATGTTACCAATATGTCTGAAATGTTTAATGGTTTTGTTTTAAACATGGCTTTTAACCAAAATATTGATAATTGGAATGTAAGTAGTGTTATAAATATGTCTGAAATGTTCCAGAGATGTGTTGATTTTAATCAACCTTTAAACTCTTGGAATGTAGGTGCTGTAACAAACATGATTTCGATGTTTGAAAGCGCCTCTTCTTTTAATCAAGACCTGAGTAATTGGAATGTTTCTTCAGTAACCAACATGCAGAGCATGTTTCAGAGTGCTAGAGCTTTTAATCAAAATATAAACTCTTGGAATGTAACAAACGTAACGAACATGAGTTACATGTTTTACAATGCTCAAATGTTTAACAAGCCGTTAAATTCTTGGGATGTAAACTCAGTAGTTAATATGTCAGGAATGTTCCGAAGAGCAGAAGCATTTAATCGGCCATTAAACTCTTGGGATGTAAGTGCTGTTGCTAATATGAGCCAAATGTTTCAACAAGCCACAGTTTTCAATCAACCATTAAATTCTTGGAATGTAAGCTCAGTAACGTTAATGCCTTCAATGTTTGAAGAAGCTATTGCTTTTGATAATCCATTGGAAAACTGGAATGTTTCAGTAGTTACAAACTTTGAATCAATGTTTAAAGGTGCAGAAATGTTTAACCAACCTTTAGGAAATTGGAATACAGGCGAAGCACAAACGATGGCTGAAATGTTTTATGGAGCATCTGCATTTAATCAAGATGTTAATAATTGGAATGTTTCTTTTGTAAACACCATGCAAGAAATGTTTCGAGGAGCAACGTCTTTTAATAGACCGTTAGACTCTTGGAATGTAGCATCGGTAACTAATATGCAAGGCATGTTTCAAACAGCAACAGCCTTTGATGGTGCTATTGGAAGTTGGAATATCAGGAGAGTAACCACCATGCAAGATATGTTTAATGGTGCAACAAACTTTAATCAACCAATGAATAATTGGAGGCCTACAGCAGTAACAAACATGGATAGAATGTTTCAAGGAGCAAGTTTGTTTAATCAACCTTTAAACCAATGGTTATTAAATACGGTATCGATGAATGCTATGTTTAATAACGCTACAGTTTTTAATCAAGATTTAGGTGATTGGAATATTAGTGGTGTAACTAACATGCAGAATATGTTAGATAATACAGCTCTTACTAGAGTGAATTACGACAATACGCTTATTGCATGGTCTGAACAAACACTAACACCTGGAATAAATTTAGGAGCTAATACTCTTCCCTATTGTGATGCTGTAGAAGAAAGACAATCAATGATAGATAATTTTGGATGGTCTTTTACGGGTGATGTGTTAGATTGTCCTATTCCAGAGTGTACACAGTTAACAGCTCCTTTACATGGAGAAACTGATGTTCCTGTAAACACAAATCTTATTTGGGAACCTGTTTTATACGCACGCAAATATGCTTTAACAATTAGAATTGAACCTTCAGGAACCATAATAAACGAAACTGTTGTAAATGCTACCACTTATGAATTTGCTACAGATTTTTCAGGAGGAGAAACAGTTTATGTTACTATTGTGCCTTCAAACGAAAATGGAGATGCAGTAGGACCTTGTGTAGAAGAAAGCTTTACGGTGTCTACAACTCCATCAACAGTACCAAATTGTACTAATTTAACCTTACCACTTGCTGGTAGTACAGATATGTTTGTTAGTACGGATTTAGAATGGAATGTTATAAGCAATGCAGATGGGTACAGACTTACAGTAGGAACTACTTCAGGTGGAACAGATATTCTTAATAGTTTTGATGTAGGTAACAGTACAACATATGATTTACCTATAGATTTACCAGAAGACACTGATGTTTTTGTAACTATAGTTCCTTATAACGATGAAGGTGATGCAACAAGTTGTGGAGAAGAATCTTTTAAAACAGAGTTTATTCCAGTAGTACCTAGTTGTACAAGTTTAGTGAATCCTATAAATGGATCAACGAACGTTCCGTTGAATACTGATATTTCTTGGAATACAATTGCAGAAGCAACCGGGTATTTAGTAAGTGTGGGAACTACTCAAGGTGGGATAGAAGTTGTAAATAGTATTGATGTAGGAAATACTACTTCGTATAGTTTTACTCAAAACTTACAAGCAAATAGAATACATTATGTTCGCATAACCCCATATAATGCCGTGGGAGACGCTACAGGTTGTGTAGAAGAAAGTTTTACTACAGGAGATGCAGTTGTAAATGTACCCAACTGTACCACAATCACAGTTCCAAGCAACGGAGTAACGAATGTTAGTGTTAGTACTGGAATTGGTTGGGATACAGTGGCAGATGCCGATGGATATTATATATCAATTGGAACAACTTCAGGCGGAATCGATATTGTAAACAATGAATCGGTAACAGGAACAACATACAATCCTACGAGCGATTTTCCAGAGAATAGGACAATTTACGTGTCTGTGATACCTTACAATTCAGTGGGGAATGCGACAGGGTGTTCAGAGATTAGTTTCACTACAGAAATAGTACCAACTGCACCAAATTGTACCACAATCACAGTTCCAAGCAACGGAGCAACGAATGTTAGTGTTAGTAAAGGAATTAGTTGGGATGCAGTAGCTGACGCCGATGGATATTATGTATCAATCGGAACAACTTCAAACGGAACAGATATTATAAACAATGAAGTAGTAACGGGAACGAGTTATACTTTAGCTAGTGATTTACCAGAGAACACAACAATTTATGTATCGGTAATTCCATACAATTCGGTAGGAAGTGCTACAGGGTGTTCTGAAATTAGTTTTACTACAGAAATAGTACCAACCGCACCCAACTGTACCACAATCACAGTTCCAAGCAACGGAGCAACGAATGTAAGCGTTAATACAGAAATTAGTTGGGACACTGTTTCTGACGCCGATGGATATTATATATCAATCGGAACAATTTCAGGTGGAACCGATATTGTCAACAACGAATCAGTGGTAGGAACAAGTTATACTTTAGCTAGTGATTTACCAGAGAACACAACAATTTATACATCGGTAATTCCGTACAATTTGGTAGGAAGTGCTACGGGATGTTCAGAAATTAGTTTTACTACGGAAATAGTACCAACCGCACCAAATTGTACCACAATCACAGTTCCAAGTGATGGAGGAACTAATGTAGCAGTCGATACAAACATTACTTGGGATACTGTTTCTGACGCCGATGGATATTACGTGTCAATTGGAACAACTTCAAGCGGAACAGATATTATAAACAATGAAGTAGTAACGGGAACGAGTTATACTTTAGCTAGTGATTTACCAGAGAACACAACAATTTATGTATCGGTAACTCCGTACAATTCGGTAGGAAGTGCTACAGGGTGTTCTGAAATTAGCTTTACTACAGAAATAGTACCAACCGCACCGAATTGTACCACAATCACAGTTCCAAGCAACGAAGCAACGAATGTTAGCGTTAGTACAGGAATTAGTTGGGACACTGTTTCTGACGCCGATGGATATTATGTATCAATCGGAACAACTTTAAACGGAACAGATATTGTAAACAATGAATCAGTAGTAGGAACGAGCTATACTTTAGCTATTAATTTACCAGAGGACACCATAATTTATGTGTCAGTGATACCCTACAATACAGTTGGCGAAGCTGTGGGGTGTTCAGAGATTAGTTTTAGAACAGAAGGAGGTTTAGTAGGAGAAACTAAATATGGTTTTTCTCCGAATGGTGATGGAGTAAATGACTTTTGGGAAATAAAAGGAATTGAAGAATATCCTAACAATTCAGTAACTGTTTTTAATAGGTGGGGAGATATGGTGTTCCAGATAAAAGGATATGATAACCAGTTTAATGTTTTTAGAGGTGTTGCCAATAAGCTAACAAGTATGGGAGGTGATAAATTGCCAGTAGGAACATACTTTTTCAATATAAAAATTTCAAAAGGGGGAAATTCAACAGAAAAGAAAGGGTTTTTAGTTTTAAAAAGATAAGATGAAAGAGATAAGAAACTATATTTTACCATTAATTTTTATAATGGTATTTCAGAATAATTGGGGACAACAGACGGCTTTGTATCCAGAGTATAATTACAATCCGTTTATTATAAACTCAGCGTATGCAGGAATGTCTGATGGAGCAGAAATTACACTTAGTAATTATGGTTATATAAATAGTATTGAAGGAAGTCCAAAAACATTGTCATTAAGCTTTCACACTCCCATTGCAAGAAAAAAAATGGGAATAGGTGGGGCTATTGTAAGAGATAAAATAGGGGTAAGTACTTATACAAATGCGTATGCTGCATATTCGTATAAAATATTTTTTGACACAGAGATTGATAGACCATATTGGCAGCATTATAACGAACATGTAATATCGTTTGGATTAACAGCAGGGGTACAACAGTTTAATGAGAACCTGTTAGAGTTAGGTATTACAGACGATATAGAATTTTCAGAAAACATGAATGTAACCGTGCCAACCGTAGGTATTGGTTTTTTATATAACCATGCAGATTTTTATGCTGGAGTTTCGTTGCCAAACCTTTTAGGAGATAAATTAGCGTCTAGAGATGATTTAAATATATCAAATCCTGTTTATGGTTATTTCGGGTATCGTTTTTTTACCAATCGATTTGAGGAAGTAATGATTAAACCTAGTGTTTTCTTAAAGTATGAAGGTGGAGCACCTATGCAGATTGACGCAAATGTTGCTGTTAACTATAAAAACAAATTTGAAATAGGTACTGGTTACCGAAGTAGTTCATCAATTAATTTTTTAGCGGGTATTTATGCTCTAAAAAACTTAAAATTTGTGTACTTCTATAATGCAGGATTTAGTGATTCTGTGTTAGGAAATAGCCATGGTATTGTTTTTTCGTATGTCTTTGGAAAAAAACGCAGGTACTAAAGTTAATATAGAGTTATCTAAAACTCCAATTTTTATAATTAGCAGAAGTCTCTAGTTGCTTTTCAATAGTATCAGGTAATTCAGGGAAGAAATCAATACCTGTTTTTTGTTCTAATTTATCAATAGAAACTACAAATTCAGATAGAGGTTTGTTGCTTTCTTTATGAGGAAGTAAAAAAGCGATAGCTTTAATTTCAGGTTGCGTATAATCTAATAAAACTTTATAAAAATAATTAGGAACACTTACTTTTTCCTTTCCTATAGTTTTCAAGTTAGGTTCTAAAACACCACCAGTAACAACATACAAGTGATTATACTTTTTTGCCCAATAACGAGTTTTTTGCTCTAGTTTATTCCAAATACCAGCATTAAATTCATGGTTTTGAGGAGAAATGTTTGAAGTGTAAAAAGTTTCATCATGAGCACTTTTAGAGGCACGTCTATCACCAGCAGGACATAAATGCCCTTTGTCATAACCAGATCTTTTATAATTTCTCCAATCTGCAGATTTTGTCTTCACTTTGGGGTCTACAATAAAAAATGGACGCTTACGATTGGTATAAACTATATCACTTTTATCTAAAGGATAAGCAACCCATTCAGCTTGCTCATGCTTTTCACTATACGATAACTGGTAGCCATTATGCTTTATAATGACTCCAGTTGTTGAGGTAGGAAAGTAATTGAAGTTATTAGCTTTATTACTGGCTGTTTTTGTTGTAGGTTCAGAAGAGTTCTTAGCTTCTTCTTTTTGTTGTAACCAATACCCCACAAGTAAAGCAACAATGGTAATAACAACCTTTATTTTCCTAGAAGTACTCATTTAATTACTTAAAACGATTTCTTTAAAATCTTCAGTTTTTTCAACTTCGTTAAAAATCTCTTGAAATTTAACAGGAGGTACTGTTAGTTTACGCTTAACCAAATCTAACCAAGCACCATAAACAGTGATAATTGCAGAGAGTTTACCTGCTTGATTAAAAACTTCATGTTGAATTTTCCATCGTTCTCCTTTGTTAGATAACCCTGTAACTTTTAGGTTTACAGTAATATCTTCACCCATGTGTATTTCACGTAAAAATTTGGTATTTTCTTCAAATAAAATAGGACCAACTTTTTCCTTAGTAAAATCTTGAACAGTTACATTATGCTCTTTAAAAAAACGTAAACGTAATTCAGCAGCATAATCATTGTATGCGGTATGACGCATGTGTATGTTGGCATCAAAATCTGCCCACCTTGTTTTAAACTCAACACTAAAACTCATATCAAAAAAATTTAAGAAAGCGAATTTACAAATTTTAAGCTTTCACATCCAAAGCATCACGAAGTGTATTTCCAATTAGCATAAATGCCATTACCAAACTCATAATAGCAACTCCAGGAATAAGAGCTAAATAAGGTTTTCCAAGAATAATGTAGTTGTAGTGATTTTTAATCATAGCACCCCAAGAAGGAGTAGGAGGTTGGGCTCCAATACCTAAAAAACTCAATCCGCTTTCAATTAAAATAGCAGCTGCAAAATTTGCGGCAGAAATTACAATGATAGGCGCTAAGATATTTGGTAAAATATGCTTAAAAATAATTCTAAAATCAGAAAAACCTAAAGCTTTGGCAGCTTCTACATATTGTTGTTGTTTGGTGGTGATGACTTGACCTCTAACTACACGTGCAACTTCTACCCACATGGATAGCCCTACAGCAATAAAAACTTGCCAAAAGCCTTTGCCCAAAGCTAAAGTGATGGCAATAACAAGTAAAAGAGTTGGAATAGACCAAGTGATATTGATAATCCACATAATAAAATCATCCATCTTTCCACCAAAATAACCTGCAATAGCTCCAATAGGGATTCCTGTTAAAAGAGAAATAAACACAGCTATAAATCCAATAAAAAATGAAATTCTAGCACCAATCAACAACCTGCTTAATAAATCACGACCATATTTATCAGTTCCTAAATAAAATGTTTTTTGTTGAATGTATTGTTCGTAAGAAGTAGGAAACTCTTTTGGTAAACCATCGGAGTATTTAATAACTTCTAACTGATTGTTTTTAACAGAAAATGATTTTATAGGAATTTCTGTTACTGAATGTTGTTTTCCATTCATAAAAACAGAAAACCAAGATTGTTGGTTTTTTACTTCTGAAGGAATGCTTAATAGTTGCACAGAAAAACCAGGAGGTTTCGAGTGGATTTCTAAATGCATTTGATTGGCAGAATTACTATTGTCAGGAGCTAAAACATAACAAAAAACAGCAATAAAACCGCATAAAATAATATACCCAAAACTAAACATACCTGTTTTACTACGTTTAAATTTTTGGATGGCTATTTGCCATAAAGATGTACCTGTATTATTATTCACTCTTTTGTGTTTCTTTCAAGTTATTGATATCAATACTTGATGGATTTTGAAAAACTTCCAAATCAAAATATTTTACAGAAGCTAAAATATGATCAAAAATGTTCGCCATAACTCGTTCGTAATCAACCCAATTCTTTTCTCTACTAAAGGCATAAATTTCTAATGGAATTCCATTAGGAGTAGGTTCTAACTGACGAGACATTAACAACATATCTTGATTTATTTTTGGATGATTTTCAATGTATTTATCCAAGTAAATTCTAAAAGACCCAAAATTGGTTAAGTTTCTACCGTTTAGAATTACCGATTTATCTACATTGTTTTCTTCGTTGTATTTTTTTACTTCTTTGCTACTTTTTTCAATATAGTCAGAAATTAACTCAATCTTTTTAAAACGCTCAATATCTTCATGGGTAAGAAAGTGAATGCTATTTATTTTAATTAAGATAGATCGTTTTATACGTCTACCACCTGAGGTATTCATTGTTCTCCAGTTCTTAAAAGAATCGGAGGTTAAATAATAAGTAGGAATACTGGATATTGTATTGTCAAAGTTTCTAATGATTACTGATGTAAGGTTGATTTCAACCACATCACCATCGGCACCATATTTTTCCATTGTAATCCAATCTCCAATTCTAACAGTGTCATTTACAGCTACCTGAATACTTGATACAAAGCCAAGAATGGTATCCTTAAAAATTAATAATAAGACTGCTGAAAAAGCTCCTAATGCTGTTAAAAACCGAATTAAAGGCTTTCCTGTTAAAACAGAAAAAGATAAAATAATACCTATAATCCAAAAGACTACCATGAAAATTTGCACGTAACTTTCTAATGGTTTGTCTTTAAAAGCGTCAATAGTTCGTAAAAAATCTTTAATACTAAGTAAAATACTTTTTAAAAACCAAATAATAGAGAATATGATACCAATATTAATAATACGCTCTGCATATAAAAGAAGGTGAGGAAAATCTACTAAAATACCTTTTAGTGAATTAAAAACTATAATAAGAATAACAATTCTTGATAGACTTAAAAAAGCTTTGTTTTTGATAAGCATATCATCAAAACTAGTTGATGTTTTTGCAGCCATTTTATGAATAGTTTTTTTACCAACATATCTGAATATTTTAAATAATATGTAACCTAAAATTCCAAAAATAATCAGATTAGCAAATAAATTAAGATAAATGGCAAGTGTTTCTGAAAGAGAAAAATGCTCTTTAAAAATTCTATAAAAAAACTTGTTTAACATAGTAGTATTAGTTTAAAATTCTGTGATTTCCTCTCCCATTTTTAAGCCGAATTTTTTTCTAAACCAATATACAGCAGCATACAAAACAGGAGTGTCTAAAGCTGCTATAATGACTTTGAATAAAAAACCGCTAAGTAAAAGGCTGCCAAAAATACTCCAAGGAAGTATTTTAAAAGAACTCAATAAAAATAATACGGTAAAAGTATCTATAAATTGTGACAAAAAGGTAGAAAAATTATTACGAAGCCATAAATGTTTTCCTTTCGTTAGTTTTTTCCAAAAATGAAAGATACGAATATCTATAAATTGAGCAGCCAAATAAGCTAACATAGAAGCTAATACTGCCAAAGGAGAAAGACCAAAAACTTTGGTAAAAGTTTCGTCGCCAATAGGAGAGTTGTCAATTGCAGGAGCATAATCAGCAACTAGAATAATTAACATAGAAAAAAAGGAAGCAAAAATACCTGCTACAACAACTTGATTCGCTTTTTTCTTACCGTAAATTTCAGAAAGAATATCGGTAATTAAAAAAGTAATAGGGTAAGGAAGAATTCCAACAGATACTTCAAAACGAAATAAGTTAAAGGGTTCCCAATAAAAAAACTTCTGAAAAATTAGGTTTGAAGTTACCAAAGAGGCTATAAATAACGAAGCTAAAACTAGGTAAATAAGTTGCGCTTGAGATTTTTGTTGTACAGTCATAAAACGAAGATAGTAATTTTAAAAGTTGTATGTTTGCAGGGTTAAATAAAGAACAAAACAAACAAATGAAAGCGTATATTTTTCCAGGTCAAGGAGCACAATTTACAGGGATGGGATTAGACTTATATGAAAATTCTCCATTAGCTCAAGAACTTTTTGAAAAAGCAAATACTATATTAGGATTTAGTATTACCGACGTAATGTTTGAAGGTACTGCTGAAGAATTAAAACAAACCAAAGTAACACAACCAGCTATCTTTTTACATTCAGTAATTTTAGCAAAGGTTTTAGGAGATGATTTTAAACCAGAAATGGTTGCAGGTCATTCTTTAGGAGAATTATCAGCATTAGTAGCGAATGGTGTATTGTCTTTTGAAGATGGATTAAAATTAGTTTCAAAACGTGCTTTAGCAATGCAAAAAGCATGTGAAATTCAACCATCTACCATGGCTGCTGTGTTAGGGTTAGAAGATGCTGTAGTTGAAGATGTTTGTGCTTCAATTGATGGAGTAGTGGTAGCAGCAAATTATAACTGTCCAGGGCAATTAGTGATTTCTGGTGAAGTCGAAGCAGTTGAACAAGCTTGTGAAGTATTAAAGGGAAAAGGTGCGAAGAGAGCGTTACTTTTACCTGTAGGAGGCGCATTTCATTCACCAATGATGGAGCCAGCTCGTGAAGAGTTAGCAGCAGCTATTGAAGAAACTACATTTAACGAACCTACTTGTCCAGTATATCAAAATGTAGTAGCAAAAGCAGTAACGAACCCTGCTGAAATTAAAGAAAACTTGATAGCGCAATTAACAGCTCCAGTAAGATGGACACAATGTGTGCAAGCAATGATTGCTGATGGTGGTACTGAATTTGTTGAAGTAGGTCCTGGTAAAGTATTACAAGGATTAATGCGTAAAATTGATAGAAGTGTAGCTGCTAGTGGCGCTTCTTTAGCATAAATAGTAGATACAAAAAATATAATATAGAAAATCCCGCTCTTTATGGAGCGGGATTTTTGTTTCGTGAAAAAGAGAACTATTATTTAGCTAAGACACAATCCTCGCAGTCTTTAACTTCACCATAATAGGTTTCTCTGTATTTGTGTACCGTTTCTAACGGTATAATGTTTAAAAACATTTTTTTAATGTAAGTAACATTAGTATGTAGCTTACCCATTTTTCTTGAAAATCGTTTTTCTAAACGTGTTTCTCTTTTAATTTTAATCAATTTCATTATTCTAGTATCATTTAATTAGGGTACAAAACTAAAAAGCTTAAAGCGTGATGTCAATTAATAAACGTTAAAACATTAAAAATCAGCTAATAAATGTGTGTTCTTGAATTAGGAGTGTGCTATTTTAAGAATATGATAATAGGAAGTGAAAATAATTCAAAAATTAAAGGTGTGAAAATTCATTTTTTGAGTAAAATGAATAAAAAATCACTCAAAATTGATTGAAAATAATCAAAAATGAGTGATTTTAATGTTTTTTGTAAGAAACGACTAGTTTCTAATATCTAGCGTTTTAAATATTTGTGCTTTTTTTGGAGCTAAAAGAATTAAATAGATTAATAAGATTACTCCTAAGAGCAAAAAGTCTGGTTTTAAAATTAAAATTAAAAAACAAGCACCTTCAATAATAGCCCATCTTACTATAGAAGCAGTTTGATAAATCGCAAATTTTTCCTCATTACTAGCATCTTTTTGTATTTTGTTTAACATGTTTTTAAACATGAAGTTACTAGCAACATAAGCTATTGCAGGAATAAAAGCATACAATAAAGATGAGTTATCAATAACCATGTTGAACATAATCTTGAAATCACCCAAAATTGTAAAAGCAAGAGTAACTCCAGCAACTAAAGCAAGGTGAATAATTTTTAACGTTTTAATTTTTTGATCCATTGAAATTTCAATTCAAATTATTGAATAAAGTTATTTACAGTTTTCGTAATAAACGCTAATTGCTCTTCATCTAACTCTGTATGCATTGGCAATGAAATAACTTCTTCAATTAATTGATTCGTTACAGTAAAATTGTCTTCATTATACCTTTCATCTTGATATGCTTTTTGAGCATGTAACGGAACAGGATAATAAATAGCATTTGGAATTCCGTTATCTAATAAATGTTGGTGTAGTTCATTACGTTTTCCGTTAGTAATTCTCAATGTATATTGATGGAAAACATGCGTAGTAAAATCGCTAATAGTTGGTGTGATAATATTTGGGTTGTTAGCAAATGTAGCAGAATAATATTCCGCAGCTTTTCTACGCGCATCACAATAGCTGTCTAATAAAGGCAATTTAGCCTTTAATACAGCTGCTTGAATAGAGTCTAAACGAGAGTTTACTCCAACAACATCGTGGTAGTAACGTTTGTACATTCCATGGTTAACCATTCCGCGAAGCGTATGAGCTAATTCATCATTATTAGTAAAAATAGCTCCACCATCACCATAGCAACCTAAGTTTTTAGAAGGGAAGAAAGAAGTTGTTCCTACATTTCCAATAGTTCCTGCTTTTTTCTTAGTTCCATTTTTAAAAGTATAATCTGCTCCAATAGCTTGGGCATTATCTTCAATAACAAATAAGTTATGTGCTGCTGCAACCTCTAAAATAGCTTCCATATTAGCACATTGACCAAACAAGTGTACAGGAACAATCGCTTTTGTTTTAGGCGTAATAGCCTTTTTCAAAGCTTCAATGTCAATATTAAAAGTATCTGGTTCAACATCAACTAAAACAGGAGTTAACTTTAATAATCCAATCACTTCAACAGTTGCAGCAAATGTAAAATCAGCAGTAATTACTTCATCTCCTTGTTCCAAACCTAAGCCCATCATGGCTATTTGCAAAGCATCGGTACCATTAGCACATGGAATTACATGCTTAACGCCTAAATAGTTCTCTAAATCAACTTGAAAATCACGAACATAAGGTCCGTTAATATATGCTGAAGAATTTAGAATTTCTTGAATTGAAGTGTCAACTGTATTTTTTATTTTTTGATATTGACCTTGTAAGTCAACCATTTGAATTTTTCTCATTTTGACATGATTTTATAAACATCAAAAATACAAACTATCTTTCATTGTTTCGAGGTCTTTAGGTAAAATAATATATATTAATAATTTTAAAATTTAACAGATATATTTAAAACAAGAAAGATGAAGTATCGTTATTTTTACCAAAGACTATTAATTAATGAAAGAATCTAAACGTAAAATAGCTTTTAAGGTTTTAGTAGGGTATGCTACCCTATCTGTTTTAGCAGTTATTTCAGGAATCTTGTTGTTTTCTGAAATAAAAACATATATAGAAATACAAAAGCAAGGTGTTTCCGATAGAAATAATATTATCCAAACTGGAGGGTTAATTGCTGATATATATGAAAATGAAAATTTAGGGAGAGCTGCTATTCAGTTGAACTCTTATAAACGATATAATGAGTATGTTACTGAGAATAAGTTGTTGCTAAAAAAGATTGATTCACTTAACTTTATAGCAAAAGACGTATCAAAAACATCTATTTTAGATAGTATTAAGTTAGTTTTAAATAAAAAGAGAAAAAACATAACCAGTTTAAGAAGATTAAACCAAAGAAATGCTTCAGAAAAATCAATCAACGAAGCCATAGATAAGTTAGGGTCTATAGATTCACTACTCGGAAAAGGTTCAGTAAAAGACCTTGTTGATAACCCAGAGGTTTTTAATAAAAAAACAGGGTTAAGTTTAGAAAGGTATCTAAAGTTATTTGATAAAGAAGGTGAAGAAAAACCAGTTAATGCTAAAGAACAGAAGCAAATAGATTCTTTAGTTTCTGCTTCTAAAGAAATACTTCAAAAAGCACAAAGAGAAACAAGCACTAAGCGAAGGTTTTTAAGAATAAAAGAAAGGGAACTAATTGAAAATGATATCACAATTTCGAGAAAGTTACGGGAGGTTTTAAGTGTACTAGAAAGAGATGTTATTTTTAACGCGAACCAAGCTCATAAAAAACATGAAGAAACACTTGGACGTAGTAGAAATATAATTCTATTTGCTACAGGGGTTGGCTTTATTATAATTGTACTTTTCTCAATAATAATTTTAAATGACTTTTGGAGAAGTCAACATTACAGGCAAGAATTAGAAAATGCGAATGCAGTTACTTCTTCGCTTTTAAAAAGTAGGGAACAACTAATATCTATGGTGAGTCATGATTTAAGAACTCCCTTAAGCACAATTACTGGTTTTAGCGAGTTATTACAAAAATCAATTGCTAATACAAAAGAGAAAAATTATGTGGTGCATATACAAAACGCCTCAGTATATATGGGGCAGCTTGTCGGCGATCTTTTAGAGTTTTCTAAATTAGAAAATAGTAAAATAACTATTGAAGCTATCCCTTTTGATTTAAAGAGAAATATAGAAGAAGTAGCTAATAGTGCTAAAAACCTTGTTCAGAACAAGCCAGTTTTAGTAAATGTAAATCATGACGAAAAACTAAATTCACTAATTATTAGTGATCCTTTTAGAATAAAACAGATACTATATAATTTAGTAACTAATGCATGTAAGTTTACAAAAGAAGGCTCAATAACAATAAAGAGTAGATTAAGAAGCGCAAAAGAAAAAAAACATATAGAAATCACAGTAATTGATACAGGGGTTGGAATAGGAAAAGATGAACAAGAAAAAGTTTTTAAAGAATTTACGCAAGCACATGAAAAAGAGAACGGACAAAATGGGTTTGGATTAGGTTTGACCATTTCTAGAAGACTAGCAGAGCTTTTAGGTGGATCTTTAACTTTACAAAGTAGTTTAGGAAAAGGTAGTACATTTTCACTGTTTGTACCTATCACTTTTGCTGAAGAGAAATCAAATAAAAAAGGGATAAGCCCACAAAGTGAAAGCCTTAATATTCATGCTGTAGTGGTAGAAGATGACACTTCTTTGAGAGCGCTTTTAAAAAATGTTTTAGAAGGGTTAGGTGTGAAGGTAACCTCTTTTAGTAACGCACAAGAAGCCCTAAATAAAATCAATAATATTACGTATGATTTAGTTTTAACTGATATACAGCTTCCAAAAATGAACGGTATCCATTTTATGGAAACCTTAAAAAAACATAACTCTTATAAAGGTCAGCCTATTATAGCAATGACAGGAAGAGCAAACTTATCGGAAAGTGAATATGTTAAAAATGGTTTTTCAGACGCTTTAATTAAACCGTTTCATCCTAAAAGATTGAAAGAAATTTTACAGCGATTTTTTGATTTTAAAATTCAAGATAAAGATGTAGTTATTACTCACATTGATAATAAAAGAACAAGTAGCTTTGATATTACTTCTTTGAAAACATTCTTGAATAATGACGAGGCAGAGATAAAAAACACATTAGAATCCTTTTTAAAGGATACTGAAGAGAATTTATTGCTATTAAAAGAATTAGTGAATAACAATGATGTACAGGGATTTAATGACGTTAGTCATAAAATGTTGGGAATGTTCAAGCAGTTAAAAGCTACTAAAATAATCGCTTTTTTAGAGAATTTTGAGGTGGATAAAGAAATAAATAAAGCCTCATGGAAAGATTTTGAAAAAGAGTTAGATGTTTTTTTAATTGAAGTGAAAAAATACCTTAATTAATTTTTAAAGACTATAAGAACAACTTAACCAGTAGTAGTCTTTGTTTAGCTAATACTGTTAAGGTTTTTTGTAAAAAGAATTTTAAAAAAAGCAACAATTTATTTACATAAAAATTTGGCAGTAAGAAAACGATAACATATTTTCGTACCACATAAGGCAATATTTGTTATCTTCTTTCTTCTTTATAGAATGGCGCCAAGAAATAAAAAAAGAGAAGGTTTTATATTG
>NZ_JAKVUA010000008.1:0-126014 GCF_033978845.1 Tenacibaculum sp. 1B UA | reverse complement strand
TACTGCCAATGGTGGGAGAGTAGGTCGTTGCCTTTCTTTATAAACCTCAATCTTTAAAAGATTGAGGTTTTTTTATGTTAATTATTTATCTTTTAAATATGAGCTATAAACATTCGTATTTAGTAACAATTCAATATCTAGGATTTAGATTTCATGGTTGGCAAAAGCAACCAAATTTAAAAACAGGTCATTTGTTTTTAGATAAAACTTTAAAGTTTATTTACAAAGGGGTTCGATTTAAAAGCTTGGGAGTGGGTAGAACAGATGCTCGAGTTTCAGCCAGTCATTTTGCATTTCAATTGTTTATAGATGAAGCCATAGATTTTAAACAATTTATGATTGAGTTTAATACGAATGCACCAAGCGATATGAGAGCCTTGAAGATTGAAGATATTCCTAAAAATTTTAATATCATTCAGCATCCAAAAGTTAAAGAGTATCGTTATTACTTTTCTTTTGGAGAAAAGAATCATCCTTACGCTGCACCTTTTTTAACTCGTTTTAGAGAACAACTTGATATTACATTAATGCAAGAAGGAGCTCAACTTTTTGAAGGTTTTCATAACTTTAAACGATTTTGCACAAAACCCTCTGAAACAACCAAAGTAAAAAGAGAAATTAAGTATTGTAGAATAGAAGAGAACATTGAGTTAACAGCTTCATTTTTTCCAAAAGAAAGTTATGTTTTAATCGTAAGAGGAGAAGGGTTTTTAAGAAATCAAATTCGATTAATAATGGGGGCTTTACACGACTTAGGAAAAGGAGAGTTTGGATTAGGCTTTATTAAAGAAAGTTTAAATCCAGATTCTGATATAGAATTGATAAAGAATATTGCTCCAGCTTCAGGTTTACATTTACATAAAATAGATTTTAAAAATTAAAAAAGCGTATCAAACGATACGCTTTTTTAGTTTTATCTATTTATAGAAATTAATCTTTTAATACACTTCTAGAAATTACAATTTTTTGAATTTCTGAAGTTCCTTCGTAAATCTGAGTAATTTTAGCGTCACGCATTAAACGTTCTACATGGTATTCTTTAACGAAACCATTACCTCCATGAATTTGAACAGCTTCAACAGTTTGTTCCATTGCTACTTTAGAAGCGTATAGTTTAGCCATAGCACCTTCACGATCGTAGTTTTCACCAGCATCTTTTTTACAAGCAGCAGCCATTACTAAATGACGAGCAGCAGCAATTTCCGTGTACATATCAGCTAATTTAAATGCGATAGCCTGATGGTTACAAATTTCAGTACCAAAAGCTTTACGTTCTTTAGAATATTTTAAAGCTAATTCGTAAGCTCCTGACGCAATCCCTAATGCTTGAGCAGCAATACCAATACGACCACCTGATAAAGTTTTCATAGCAAACTTGAATCCAAATCCATCTTCTCCAATTCTATTTTCTTTAGGAACTTTTACATCATTAAATTGTAACGTATGAGTATCAGAACCGCGGATACCTAATTTATCTTCTTTAGGACCAATATCAAAACCTTTCATTCCTTTATCAAGAATAAAAGCATTAATACCACGATGTCCTTTTTCACGATCAGTTTGTGCAATTACTAAATAAGTATCAGCACGACCACCGTTTGTAATCCAGTTTTTAGTACCATTTAATAGATAGTAATCGCCTTTGTCTTCAGCAGTAGTTGCTTGTGAAGTAGCGTCAGAACCTGCTTCAGGCTCACTTAAACAAAAAGCCCCAATTTGTTCACCTGTAGCTAATTTTGTTAAATATTTTTGTTTTTGTTCTTCAGTTCCGTAAGCTTCTAAACCGTAGCATACTAATGAATTGTTTACAGAAACCATTACTGAAGCAGAAGCGTCAATTTTAGATAATTCTTCCATAATTAACACATAAGAAACTGCATCCATTCCACTTCCTCCATATTTAGGATCTACCATTACTCCCATAAACCCTAATTCACCCATTTTTCGAACTAGTTCGTTAGGAAACTCTTGTTTTTCATCTCTTTCTATAACTCCTGGCAATAATTCGGTTTTAGCAAAATCACGTGCAGCATCACGAATCATTAAATGCTCTTCTGTAAGGTTAAAATCCATTATCTATTTTTATATTTTGTTAAATTCGTAAAAAATGTGCTCAAAGATACTTTTTTAATAGCAATTTTTCAATAGACTTACTATTTTTACTTTATGCAAGACAACTATATTTATTGTATTGGGTTAATGTCTGGAACTTCTTTAGATGGAATAGATTTAGCATACATTAAAATACACAAAAGATTATACAAGGATTTTAAAATTTTAAAAGCAGATACAATATCATACTCTAATGAATGGAAAAGTAAACTGCAAAAGGCAATTAATTATGATGAGAAAGATTTACAGGTTTTAGACGTTGAATATGGTAAACTCCTAGGAAAGGTATTAAGTAATTTTATAGTTGAACATCACATTTTAAAATTAGATTTTATAGCTTCTCATGGACATACTATTTTACATAAACCAGAAGTAGGAATAACTTTACAAATAGGTAATGGCCAAGAAATAGCAAATATTACTAAAAAAGAAGTTATTTGTGACTTCAGGACTCAAGATGTAGAACTTGGAGGACAAGGAGCTCCTTTGGTGCCTATAGGAGATAAGTTATTATTTGTAGATTATGACTATTGTCTAAACCTAGGTGGGTTTGCAAATATTTCCTATGAAAAAAATAAAGAAAGAATAGCTTTTGATATTTGCCCTGTAAATATTGTATTGAATCATTATACTAGAAAATTGGGACTTGATTTTGACGATAAAGGAATTGTAGCTTCAAAAGGAGAAATAAATATAAAATTATTAGAAAATCTAAATAGTCTTCCTTTTTATACTCAATTACCACCAAAATCTCTAGGTTTAGAATGGGTACAATCAACTATTTTTCCTTTAATAGATGAAGAAGAAACAGAAATACCTACTATTTTAAGAACTTTTGTAGAACACTCAGCAATACAAATAAGTAAAGTAATAGAGGATAAAAATGAAGCAACGGTTTTAGTAACTGGAGGAGGAGCTTTCAATAGTTTTCTTATGAATAGAATAGAGTTTTATATAAAAAAAACAGTACCAATGGTTGATGATGGATTAATCAACTACAAAGAAGCATTAGTTTTTGCGTTTTTAGGGTTGTTGAAAAAACAAGAAAAAGTAAATTGTTTACAATCAGTAACTGGAGCAAAAAAAGACCATTCTTCAGGTAATTTTTTTTATCCACAGAAATAATTTAAACTATTTGAGTAATGTTGTTTTTTATAATAAATTTGTTCGGTAACAACTACACATTAAAACCTATATTATAATGAATCAACTTTAGCTTCCCTTAGGGGAATAATCACATCGAATTTTTAAACATGAAAAAGAAACAAGCAAAGTTGAAAATCATCTACTATAACATTAAACAATGAAAGAATTACTTAAACAATACGAAGAAAAACAACCTGAAATAGTATTTAATTGGAAAGATTCAGAAACAGAAGCAGAAGGTTGGACAGTTATAAACTCATTAAGAGGAGGTGCTGCTGGTGGTGGTACACGTATGCGTAAAGGATTAGATAAATACGAAGTAATGTCACTTGCAAAAACTATGGAAGTGAAATTTACAGTATCTGGCCCTGCAATTGGAGGAGCAAAATCTGGGATTAATTTTGATCCACAAGACCCAAGAAAAAAGGGAGTATTAGAACGTTGGTATAAAGCCGTGGCTCCGTTGTTAAAAAACTATTACGGAACAGGTGGAGACTTAAACGTTGATGAAATCCATGAGGTAATTCCAATTACAGAAGATAGTGGTGTCTGGCATCCACAAGAAGGTGTTTTTAACGGGCACTTTAAACCAACTGAAGCAGATAAAATTAATCGTATAGGTCAATTACGACACGGAGTAATTAAGGTATTAGAAGACGAAAATTTATCACCAGATACTGCTAGAAAATATACAGTAGCTGATATGATTACAGGATATGGTGTTGCAGAAGCAGTTCGTCATTACTACGATATTTATGGAGGAACAGTAGAAGGAAAACGAGCTGTAGTACAAGGTTTTGGAAATGTAGGTTCAGCAGCAGCTTATTATTTAGCACAAATGGGAGCTAAAGTTGTAGGTATAATTGATAGAGTTGGTGGAGTGATTAAAGAAGAAGGTTTTTCTTTTGATGAGATAAAAGAAATGTTCTTAAACAAAGATGGAAATACTTTAGTGTCTGAAAACATGGTTTCGTTTGAAGAAATGAACGAGCGTGTTTGGAATTTGCCTTGTGAAGTTTTTGCACCGTGTGCAGCTTCAAGATTAGTTACTCAAGAGCAAATTAATAGCATGATAAATTCAGGATTGGAAGTTATTTCATGTGGAGCAAATGTTCCGTTTGCAGATAAAGAAATTTTCTTCGGATCAATCATGGAAGATACTGATAAAAAAGTTAGCCTAATTCCTGATTTTATATCTAACTGTGGTATGGCAAGAGTATTTGCATACTTTATGGAGCGTAGAGTAGAAATGACAGATCAAGCTATTTTTGAAGATACTTCAAATACTATTAAAAAAGCTTTACAAAGAACGTTTGCTAGAAGTGCTTCAAAAGCTAAAATAAGTGAAACGGCTTTTGAAATAGCTTTGAAAGAATTAGTATAAATCATATAACTTTTATAGTTGTAAAATGCTGTTTTTGAGCAAACAGGTATAAAAAATAAAAGTCTTCCTTTCTTGTTAATATTAAGGAAGGCTTTTTACATAAAACAATTTTACATAAAACAAATCGTTAGTTAAGTAGCGAAAACATAATATAAATCCTAATTTAGTATTCATGCTATTATTTCAAGAAACTCAGGAGTTAGTAGAAGAAGTTCCACAAGAAAAAACATTATCAATCTATAGTTTAATTATGGATGGAGGTGTAGGCGGACAAATTATTATAGCTTTATTATTTGTGTTGTTAGCTATAGCTCTATATATTTATTTTGAACGATTTTTTGCTATCAAAGAAGCTTCAAAAGTAGACATAAATTTCATGGATCAAATTAGAGATCATGTAACGAATGGAAGAATTGATAGTGCTAAATCACTTTGTGATAATACAGTGACACCAACTGCTAGGTTAATTGGTAAAGGAATTTCTAGAATAGGGAAACCTTTAGAAGATATTAATACAGCAATAGAAAATGCAGGAAAGCTTGAAGTATATAAGTTAGAAAGGAATGTATCTGTGTTGGCAACAATAGCAGGAGCTGCTCCAATGATAGGTTTTTTAGGGACTGTAATTGGAATGATTATTGCGATACATGAGATAGCAAATTCAGGAGGACAAATAGATATTAAAATGTTATCGGATGGGTTGTATACAGCGATGACAACTACGGTTGGTGGACTAATTGTGGGAATTATAGCATATATTGCTTACAACCATTTAGTAGTAAGAACAGATAAAGTTGTTTATCAAATGGAAGCAAAGTCTGTTGAGTTTTTAGATTTATTAAACGAGCCAGTATAATGAATTTACGAGGAAGAAATAAAGTCAATCCAAATTTCAATATGTCATCAATGACCGATATTGTTTTTCTGTTATTGATATTTTTTATGTTAACATCCACACTTGTCACAGTAAGTGCGATTGACGTGTTGTTACCAAAAGCTGGAGGAAAAACTGAAAATAATACGTCAGTAGCAGTAACTATTACAAACGACGCATTATTTTATATAGATAAAACAAAGGTAAGTAACGTAAACTTAGAAAGAGAATTACTCACTAAAGTAGGTGTAGATAAAAAGAAAACAGTGGTTATTCGTGGCGATCAAAACGTGCAGTATAAAAATGTAATGCAGGTAATTGATATTGCGAACAGAAACAAGTTAAAAATGATTTTGGCTGTAAAAGGCAAATAAATGACAATTTTAGAAACAAAACATAAACGTAAATCGGCTATTATCACAGCTATTATTCTGATATTATTAATAATTGGAGTATTTAACTATGGAATTAAATATCTAGATCCGCCTATTGAATATGGGTTAGCAATCAATTTTGGGAACTCAGAAGTAGGAAGTGGTGAATCTGTTGAAAAAACAAAAGCTCAAGCTACTCAACAACAAGAAGAAGTAGTTGAAGAGCAAGTAGAAGAAACTCCAGAAGAAACTATCAAAGAAGAAATTATTACAAATGATACTGCGGAAGAAGTTCCAATAGTTGAGAAAAAAGCAGAAAAGAAAGAAGCAGTAAAAGAAACTCCGAAAGAAGTAAAACCGAAAGAAAAACTAAAGCCAAAACCATCAAAAGAAACAACGGATGCATTGAATAGTTTGTTGAATGGTGCTTCAAAAGAAGGAGTAAACTCTGGTGAAGGAGATGATAAGCAATCAGGTGTAAAAGGAAATGAAAACGGAGATCCGAATTCTGATAAATACTACGGAAATTCGGGAAGTGGTTCTGGAGGAAATTATAATTTAGCAGGAAGAAAAGCCTTATCAAAACCTATTCAAAAACCAGATTGTCAAGAAGAAGGTACCGTAGTAGTGAGTATTGAGGTAGACCAAAACGGAAAAGTTACTAAAGCAACTCCGGGAGCTAAAGGAACTACAAATTCAGCTTCATGTTTATATGATGCAGCAAAAAAAGCAGCATTAAAAACAAAATGGAACGCTGATGGAAATGCGCCATCAAAACAACGAGGAACAATTATCTACAAGTTTTCTCTTTCAAAATAGCATATCTTAGCAGAATAGCTACAAGGAATAGTTATTCAATAAGGATGTATGCAACAACTAATGAAGAATCAATAAATATAAGTACATGAAATTAACTGTTATCGGAACAGGATATGTAGGGTTGGTATCTGGGGCTTGTTTTTCAGAAATGGGAAATAAGGTGATTTGTGTAGATATCAATCAAGAAAAAATAAATAACCTTCATCAAGGAATTATTCCTATCTACGAACCAAGATTGGAAAAAATGGTATTGAAGAATATAGATAAGAAAAACTTGTTTTTTACTACGAAGTTAGAGGAAGCAGTCAATGATTCTGAAATTATTTTTATAGCAGTAGATACTCCCATGGGGAAAGATGGTTCCGCCGATTTACAAGATGTACTAGCGGTAGCAAAGGAGGTTGGTCAGAAAATGAATGAAAGACTGATTATTGTTAATAAATCTACTGTACCAGTAGGAACAGCAGATAAAGTAAAAGCTATAATTCAAGAAGAACTTGATAAAAGAAAAGTAACGATTGGTTTTGAGATGGTGTCAAATCCTGAATTTTTAAAAGAAGGAGACGCCATCAGTGATTTTATGAAGCCAGATAGAGTGGTGATTGGAGCTGAATCTGAATACGCATTTAAAAAAATGAAAGAATTATATAGCTCATTTTTTAGAACACATGATCGTTTTATAACAATGGATGTTCGCTCTGCTGAAATGACTAAGTATGCAGCCAATGCCATGCTTGCAACAAAAATATCGTTTATGAATGAAATAGCAAATATATGTGAACGTGTAGGTGCTAATGTAAATAACGTAAGAGTTGGGATTGGATCAGACTCAAGAATAGGATACAGTTTTATTTATCCAGGAGTAGGTTATGGAGGCTCTTGCTTTCCAAAGGATGTAAAAGCTTTAAAAAAGATTGCAGAAGATAATGGTTATGAAGCGCAGTTAATTAAATCAGTTGAAGATGTAAATAATCGTCAAAAGCTTGTAATTACTAAAAAAATAATCAAAAGATTTGGAGAAGATTTAACAGGTAAAACCTTTGGGCTTTGGGGGCTTGCATTCAAACCAGGAACCGATGATATGCGTGAGGCTCCAGCAATTTATGTGATAAAGGAGTTGGTGAAAAGAGGAGCAAAGGTACAGGCTTATGATCCAAAGGCCATGGGAGAGGCAAAAGATTTTTATCTAAAGAATGTTAATAATGTAGTGTATAAGAAAACGAAATACGAAGTCTTATTAAATGCAGAAGCATTAATATTATTAACAGAATGGAAGGAGTTTCGTTCTCCTGATTTTTCAGAAATCGAAAAACAATTGAAAAATTCAGTTATTTTTGATGGAAGAAATCAGTATAATAGTTATAATTTAGAAGAAAAAGGATTTGAATACTATCAAATAGGTAAAAGTAACAGAAGAAATATTCTTCAAGTTATTAAATAATCTCTTTCGTATAATCAACTTGAATTTGTTTTTAAACTTTCTCTTCCGTTAAAAAATAATTATTTAATGACCTATCAACAAGTATTAGATTGGATGTTTGTCCAGTTACCAATGTACCAGCGTCAGGGACAAGCAGCATTTAAAAAAGATCTAACAAATATTATTGCATTGTGTAAAGAACTAGGTAGCCCTCAAGAAAAGTTTAAAACTATTCATGTAGGAGGAACTAACGGGAAAGGGTCTACCAGTCATATGTTAGCATCCATATTACAAGAGGCTGGTTACAAAGTCGGTCTGTACACGTCTCCACATTTAAAAAACTTCACAGAACGTATCCGCATCAACGGAGAAGAAATATCAAGAGGTTCTGTGGTCAAGTTTATAGAAAATAATAAGACCTTTTTAGAAAAACAAGGGTTGTCATTTTTTGAAATGACTGTTGGAATGGCATTTGAAGAATTTTCAAATCAAAAAGTAGATATAGCAGTTGTCGAAGTTGGTTTAGGAGGAAGGCTAGACTCAACCAATATTATTTTACCCGAAGTTTCGGTAATAACTAATATAGGATTAGATCACACACAGTTTTTAGGAGAAACCTTACCAGAAGTAGCTTTTGAAAAAGCTGGAATTATCAAAAGTAATATTCCAGTAGTTATTGGTGAACGTCAAAAAGAAACAGAAAATGTTTTTATTACTAAAGCGGAAGAATGTAATGCCCCAATTGTTTTTGCTTCGGATGAAGAGCAACATTATACAACTGATTTATTGGGTGATTATCAAAAAAACAATGTAAAAACAACAGTAGAAGCCATTCAGCAACTAAAAGGGTTTAATATCTCTGAAGAAAAAATAAAAAAAGGATTGTTAAATGTTGTAAAAAACACCAATTTAAAAGGGCGTTGGCAAGTGTTGCAGGAATATCCAAAAGTAATTTGTGATACAGCGCATAACAAAGAAGGATTGTTTTATACATTGAAACAATTAAAAAAAGAAAATTATAAGCAATTGCATATTGTTTTGGGAGTAGTTTCCGATAAGAATTTGAATGAAATTTTACCAATGTTTCCTAAAAACGCCATTTATTATTTCTGTAAACCAAATATTCCACGAGGGTTGTCGGCAGGTGAATTAAAAAAACAAGCGAATGAATTCGGATTGGGAGGAGAGGTGTTTGGCTCTGTAAGTCAGTCGCTTGAGAGGTCAAAAGAAAATGCGTCCAAAGAGGATGTAATTTATATTGGTGGAAGCACATTTGTAGTGGCAGAAATTTTATAGAAAAAAAATAAAAAAGTTATTGTCAATCTCTAAAACTGTTATATATTTGCATCCGCAATTAACAAGTAAGGGCGCGTAGCTCAGTTGGTTCAGAGCACTTGGTTTACACCCAAGGGGTCAGGGGTTCGAATCCCTTCGCGCCCACAACTCTTACAAAGGTTTAATTGCAGGCGGGCGCGTAGCTCAGTTGGTTCAGAGCACTTGGTTTACACCCAAGGGGTCAGGGGTTCGAATCCCTTCGCGCCCACTGAAAGTCTCATCATTATTTGATGAGACTTTTTTATTTTATAACCTTCTTGTTCATGCAATTTTTTGTAGTTTTGTGAACTTGAAAAATGTTTAATGAGTACTGGTTGAGTAAGAAAATACTAATAATGAGGTGTTTTTATACGTGTAGATAACAGGAAGTTGAGAGGTGAATGTAAAGGATAGGAGGTTAACTAGAAGTTAGAAACCAAAAAATATTAATTGTAAAAAAAAAGAACATTGAAAATTAAGGTTTTATTACAGGTGGTTTTTGTTGCTTTTTTGGTGTTAGCTAATACTGAAATGAGAGCTCAAGACGTTCAAAGTCAAATACAAATTGATGATTTATCTGATGAACAAGTAGCAAAATACTGGGAAAAAATAAAAGAGGAAGGGTATACTCTAGATCAGGCCTTAGCAATAGCAAAAACTAGAGGAATGTCCGAATTACAAGCTCAAAAGCTTAGAGGAAGAATAGAAAAACTCAAAAATAAACCACAAAATAAAGAAGAGGAAAGAGAAGAAGAAAGTCAAGAGGAAGAAGTAGATAGTACTCAGCTTCTTTTCGGTTTGACGGGAGAAGAAAAAAAGGAAGAAAAAAAAGAAGAACTCTTTGGGTATAGTTTTTTTAATAACCCAAATATTTCGTTTACACCAAATTTAAATATAGCTACACCAGAAAACTATATTATAGGAGCGGGAGATGTTATTTCAATTGACCTTTGGGGAGCAGCAGAGGTCAATTATGAGAAAAAAGTAAACAAACAAGGGGCTATAAATGTTGAAGGAGTAGGGTATATTCAATTAATAGGATTACCAGTCAGTGCTGCAAAATCTAAAATAAAAAATTATTTAAAAAGAATCTATGCAGGAATAGGAGCTTCTTCTAGTAGTTATAATAAAGTAAATGTAGCTGTTTCTATAAAAGAAGTAAGAAATGTTCAAGTAAATATAGTAGGAGAAGTAAAGGTCCCAGGATCATATTCAGTTAGTGCTTTATCTACGGTATTAAATGCCTTGTATGCAGCAGGTGGTCCAACAAAGAATGGTACTTTTAGAAGAATTCAGCTTTTTAGGAGAGGAATGAAGGAAGCTGATTTTGATTTTTATCAGTTTTTAGTAAATGGTTCAGAAGAAGGAAATATAACGGTTCAAGATCAGGATGTAATAATAGTAAGACCTTATGAAAGTAAAATTACTATTGAAGGTGCTATTAAAAGACCAGGTGTTTTTGAGATGAAATCCGAAGAAAGTGTAAAAGACTTATTAAATTATTGTAGTGGTTTCACCTCAAATGCGTATAGACAAAAAATTGTTATAGAGAGAATTAAAGGGGTTCAAAAAGAGATTGTGGAGGTTTCACAAGATAATTTTGATTCTGTGAAAATAAAAGATGGAGATTATATCAAAGTAAACGAAATAGTAGATGAGTTCTTGAATAGAGTAAGTGTTGGAGGAGCTGTTTTTCAGCCTGGTAACTACGAATATAAAGAAGGAATGACGGCTTCTAACTTGTTGCTAAAAGCTGAAGGGGTAACTAAAGAAGCCTTTTTAGATAGAGGGATCATTGTAAGAACATATGATAAGAGCGATAAAGAAACATTATCTTTTTCTCCGAGAAAGGCAATGGAAAATAAAGAGCATATACTTTTAAAGGAAAGCGATAGTATTTACATTTTCACGAAAGAAGAGTTAAAAGAAAAAGAGTTTATTACCATTAATGGAGCGGTGAATAAAGAAGGAGAGTTTGATTTTATGAAAGGAATGCGTGTTGAGGACTTAATAGTATTAGCAGGAGGGTTAAAAGATGGAGCAGACGCAAGTATGATTGATGTATCTAGAAGGTTGAAAGATGGAAGTTTTGAAACTGTTAGTGAAAACTTTGATTTAAGTGCAAGTAAAAATCTAGGTACTGATCACTTAGATAACTTTGTGTTAAAACCGTTTGATATTGTTTCTGTAAGGTATTTAAAAGGGTATACAGAACAAAAAAGAGTAACTATTACAGGAGAAGTTAATTTTGAAGGAGAGTACTCAATTGGTCAAAAAAACCAAAGAATTTCTGATTTAATAGAGCAAGCAGGAGGTTTAACAAAATATGCTTATGAAGAAGGTGCTTTTTTAACCAGGAAGAACAACGAAGAGGAAGATGAAAAGCAATCAGACTTTATAGCTGACTTTGCTCAAAGAGATTCATTATCTGGCAATGTTGAACAGCGTATGAAGAAGAAAAAAGACTTTAAAATAGGAATAGAGTTACAGAAGATATTAGCTTCAGGAGGGAAAAAATCAAAGTATGATATAATTTTAGAAGAAGGAGACGAGTTATTTATCCCTTCTGAAAGACAAACCGTAAAGGTTGAAGGAGAGGTGTTGTCACCATCATTAGTGAGATATGAAAAAGGTAAATCATTCAAACATTATATTGAAAACTCTGGAGGCTTTTCTGAAAACGCAAAAAAAAGTAGAGCGTATATAGTGTATGCAAATGGAGATATTAGAACAACAAAAAAGTTTTTGTTCTTTAAATCATATCCAGATGTTAAACCTGGTGCAGTTATTTTAGTCCCAAAAAAACCAGAGGTAACAAATAAAGTTACAACGCAACAAGTGATAGCTATAACTACAGGTTTAGCTACTTTAGGTGTGTTGGTGAAAACGTTAACTGAGAAATAACTTTAAGAAATTATGGAAAGTAAAACTAAATATACTTCTAATGATGAAATAGATTTATTAGAGATATTTAAAACTATCTGGGAGGGACGAAAAACAGTTGTCAAATTTCTTATAGTTTTTGTGGTAATAGGTTTGTTTATAGCCGTTTTTTCAGCTAAGGAATATACGGCGACAACAATTGTGTTACCACAGAGTTCGAATAATAAAGTAGGAGGTAATTTAGGAGGGTTGGCAGCAATGGCAGGGATTAATATAGGAGGTGGTAATTCGGAAGGTATTCCACCTAGCTTGTATCCTAAAGTGGTTCAAAGCATTCCCTTTCAGAAAGCACTTTTAGAAGTGCCATTGAAGTTTTCTAATTTAGAAAAAGAAGTAACTTATAAAGAGTACTACACAAATTATCAAAAATTCAATTTATTATCTGCTATTAAGGAATATACTGTTGGGTTACCAGGAAAGATAGTAGGTCTATTTAAAAAGAAGAAAAGTACATTGTTACATGAGAACGAGGTACAAGACTCTATATATGTAATGTCAATAGAAGATAAAAAGCTATTTGATTTATTACAAAGTCAATTTGTGTTAGACGTTAATGATAAAGAAGGGTTTGTTAAAATATCATTTTCAATGCCAGAAGCATTACCAGCTGCACAAATGACAAAAAAAACTCAAGAACTTTTACAAAAGACTATAACAGAATTCAAAATACAAAAAGCTAAAGAGCAATATAAGTTTATAGAAGAACGCCATAAGGAAGTTAGGAAAGACTTTGTGGAAAAACAATCTATATTGGCTAATTTTAGAGATAAAAACCAAGGTTTGATACTGTCTCGTTCTCAATCACGTTTAGAACGATTACAGTCAGACTATAACTTAGCCTACGAAGTATATTCTGAATTAGCAAAACAATTAGAAACTCAAAAAATTAAGTTGAAAGAAGACACTCCTGTTTTCACAGTAATAGAGCCAGTGAGTGTGCCCGTAATAAAATCAAAACCAAAAAGGCTTTTCATAATAGTTATATGGACTTTTATAGGTTTCATTATGGGGGTATTGAGTCTTTTTATGAAAGTTTTTTTTAATTCCATTAAAGATAAAATAAAAGTGTAAGTTTTGAAAAAAGTTAGTGTAGAACTTATAAAATAATTAAAAATGAGTAAAAAAATATGTGTAGTTGGGCTTGGTTATGTAGGATTACCTTTAGCGCATGCATTTGCAGCAAAAAAATATAATGTTGTTGGTTTTGATATTAATGATAGAAGGATAGAAGAATTAAATACAGGTTATGACAGAACCCAAGAAATAGAAAAAAATCAGCTAGATGATGTTAAAAGTTATATAAAATATACCGCAAATATAAAGGAAGCTGAAGACTGTACAATTTTTATAGTAACGGTTCCTACTCCAATAGATGCTAACAATCGTCCTAATTTAACACCTTTAATAGATTCCTCTGGGTTAGTTGCTGATGTTTTGAAAAAAGGAGATATTGTTATTTATGAATCCACAGTTTATCCTGGGGTGACAGAAGAGGTATGTGTTCCTGAGCTAGAAAAGAACTCAAAATTAAAATTTAATAAAGATTTTTTCTGCGGTTATAGCCCAGAGAGGATTAATCCAGGAGATAAAGAACATACAGTAACAAAAATTCTTAAAGTAACTTCTGGCTCAACGCCTGAGATAGCAAATGAAGTTGATGAATTGTATAAATCAATAATTGTTGCAGGTACTCATAAAGCATCAAGTATTAAAGTAGCTGAAGCAAGTAAAGTTATTGAGAATACACAAAGAGATGTCAATATAGCTTTAATTAACGAGCTTGCGTTGATTTTTGATGCAATGAAGATTGATACAAATGAAGTTTTAGCAGCAGCAGCAACAAAATGGAATTTTATAAAATTATCACCAGGTCTTGTTGGTGGTCATTGTATAGGTGTAGACCCTTATTATTTAACCTTTAAAGCAGAAGAGTTAGGGTACAAACCTAATCTTATATTAGGTGCTCGGCAGATTAATAATGGAATGGGGAAATATATTGCCGAGAATACGGTAAAAGTAATGATAGCTAATGACAAAAAAATTAATAAATCAAACGTATTAATTCTAGGTGTAACTTTTAAAGAAGATTGTCCAGATATGAGAAATACAAAAGTTGTGGATATTATCGAAGAATTAAAGGTTTATGGGTGTAATGTCGACGTATATGATCCATGGGTAGATCCAAATGGAGATTATAGTAGTTACAAGCATGGAGTAATTGAAAATCCTTTTGAATCAACAAAAAAGTATGATTCTATTATTGTTGCAGTTGCTCACAAACAGTTTAAGGAGTTAACAGGTAAAGATTATGAAAAGATATCAAAAGATATACCCGTTATTATGGATATAAAAGGAATAGTAAAAAATCCAAATTGGAGATTATAAATGAAAAATTTTGCACTAATAGGGGCTTCAGGATATATTGCCCCAAGACACATGAAAGCGATTAAAGAAACTGGAAATAATTTGATAGCGGCGCTAGATCCTTACGATGGTATAGGGGTTATGGATAGTAATTTCCCTGAAGCAAACTTTTTTACAGAGTTTGAAAGGTTTGATAGGTTTGTTGATAAATGGCATAGAGATAATACAGGAAAAAGAATAGATTATATTTCAATTTGTTCTCCAAATTATTTGCACGATTCTCATATCAGGTTTGCTTTAAAAAATGGAGCAGATGCTATTTCTGAAAAACCTCTTGTGTTAAACCCTTGGAATATAGACCAATTAAAGATTATAGAAAAAGAATCGGGTAAAAAAGTTTATAATATACTTCAATTAAGGCTACACCCTTCAATAATAGCTTTAAAAGAAAAAGTAACAAAGGAGTTGGAATTAAATCCAAACAAGGTATATGATATAGATTTAACATATTTAACTTCTAGAGGAAAATGGTATTTTGTTTCATGGAAAGGAGACGAATCTAAATCTGGAGGTATTGCTTCTAATATCGGAGTACATTTTTATGATATGTTATGTTGGATTTTTGGTGAAGTACAAGAAAATACGGTTCACTTAAAAGAGGCAGATGCAAATGCAGGAAGTTTTAGACTTAAAAATGCAAATGTAAGATGGTTTTTATCTGTAAACTACGATTATATTCCAGAAGAGGTTAAAATGAAAGGTTTACGTACTTATCGATCAATAACTGTTGACGGTGAAGAGATTGAATTCAGTGGTGGATTTACAGATTTACATACTCGTAGTTATGAGGAGATCTTAAAAGGAAACGGTTTTGGTTTAGATGAAGCTTATGGGTCTATTAGCACAGTGTCTACAATTAGAAACTTAGATCCAATAGGATTAAAAGGAGAATATCATCCATTTTGTAAAAAAGTTATAAATGGCTAAATATTTTGTACATGAGTCTTCTTTTATAGATGAAGATGTTAGTATAGGAGACAATACTAAGATATGGCATTTTAGTCATATATTATCTAAAAGCAAAATAGGAGAGAATTGTTCTTTCGGACAAAATTGCGTGATTGGTCCTAATGTTAAGGTAGGTAATGGCGTAAAAGTACAAAACAATATCTCTATTTATGAAGGAGTTGAGGTAGAAGATGACGTTTTTCTTGGGCCATCAATGGTATTTACCAATGTAGTTAATCCAAGAAGCTTTATTGTCAGAAGAGAAGAGTTTAAAAAAACATTATTAAAGAAAGGTTGTTCGATAGGCGCAAATGCAACAATTATTTGTGGTGTTACAATCGGTGAGTATGCTTTAGTGGGGTCTGGAGCTGTTGTTAATAAAGATGTAAAGCCTTACGCATTAATTGTAGGTGTACCAGGCAAACAAATAGGCTGGGTAAGTAAAGCAGGAAATACGTTAAAATTTGATAAAAATAACAGAGCTGTAGATACTTTCGATAATAGTACATATAGAATTATAGATAACCAATTAATCGAGGAAAAGGAATAGAATGAAAATAGATTTTGCAAAACTTCAATATCAGTATCAATTATATAAAAAAGAAATAGACACTTCAATACAAGCCGTATTGAATAAATCTAATTATATAATGGGTGAAGAGGTTTCTGAGTTAGAAAAATCTTTAGAGGAGTTTACTGGGGTTAAACATGCGATATCGTGTTCTTCTGGAACAGATGCTTTATTGTTAGCAATGATGAGCTTAAATATTAAACCAGGAGAAGAAATCATAACAACACCTTTTACTTTTGTAGCTACTGCTGAAACAATTGCTTTTTTAGGTATCAAACCAGTGTTTGTTGATATTGATGAGACAACATATAATATTGATTCTTTAAAGATAGAAGAAGCAATTACCACAAAAACAAAGGCTATTATGCCTGTTTCTTTGTATGGACAACCAGCAGATATGGACGTTATTCAAAAAATAGCGGATAAACATGGTTTAAAAGTAATAATAGATGGTGCGCAATCATTTGGTTCAACATATAATGGTCAAACAGATAGTAATTTAGGAGATATTTCAACAACTTCTTTTTTTCCCGCAAAACCTTTAGGGTGTTTTGGAGATGGAGGGGCTGTATTTACTAATGATAGTAAGTTGGCAGAAAGAATGAAGTCATTACGACTACATGGTCAGTCTAAAAGGTATCATCATAAACACATTGGAATAGGAGGTAGGTTGGACACTCTTCAAGCAGCTGTTTTAAATGTAAAGTTGAAGCATTATACAAAAGATTTAAAGTTAAGGCAAGAAGTAGCAAATAACTATACTAAAACAATTGATAACTTAGATGTTGTAAAACCTTTTGTTGAAGAGAATTGTACTTCAGCATGGGCGCAATATTCAATTAGAGTTAAAAACAGAGAAGAGTTACAAGTAAAGTTAAAAGAAAATGGAATTCCTACAGCTGTTCATTACCCAATGCCATTGCATTTACAGGAATGTTTTGAATATTTAGGATATAATGAAGGTGACTTTCCTATTTCTGAACTTGTTTCAAAAGAAATTTTAAGCTTGCCAATGAATCCTTATTTAACAGAAGAAGAAATAAAGTATATTTCTAATGAACTTTAAGAAATTTTTTCTAAAGTCCGATTTTTCAAAAAATGTACTTACGTTAATGACGGGCACGGCTTTGGCTCAAGCTTTGCCTATATTAATAAGCCCTATATTAACACGTTTATATTCAGATAAAGACTTTGGATTATTTTCCTTATATTCTTCAATAGTTATGGGGATATTAACCATAGGCTCTTTAAGATATAATATGGCTATTGTATTGCCCAAAAAAGATGAAGAAGCTAAACAATTAGTGAAGTTAAGTAGGAAGATAATATCGATAGTTTCAATTATAGCCACATTTTTCTTAGTTTATTTTAGTAAGACTATTGTAGAGCAAATTAATGGTAGTGGAATTGAGAAATATTTTTTTATAGCGGGTGTAAGTATCTTTGTTCTAGCTCAAATAGAAGTGATTCGTTACTATTTAAATAGAAAAAAAAAATATAAATTAATAAGTAAAGCAAAAGTATACCAAAGTGGCGGAAGTAGTTTTTTTCAAGTTCTTTTTGGAGTTTTTCCTATGTCGGGAGGAGTAACAGGAATGATTTTTGGAGTTTTAGTGGGGCAGATAATGGGACTTTACTACCTTTTTAAAAGAACAAAAAATGAATTTAATGATGTTGCTAATAATGATAAATTCTTGTTAAAGAAGTACCAAAAAATGCCATTATTGAATGGTCCTAATGCAGTGGTAGACGCGATAAGAGTAAATGGAATAAATATAATGATAGCTAGGTTGTTTTCAAGCATGTTTTTAGGTCAGTTTGCTCTTGCATGGCGAGTCCTACAATCTCCTCTAGGGTTAATTAATGGAGCTTTGTCACAGGTGTGTTTTCAGCGATTATCAGTATTGGAAAAGTATGAGCATTATTCTTTTCTTAAAAAAAGTGTTGTTAGATCCTTTTTATTAGGAATTATTCCCTTTACAGTTCTTTACTTTTTTGCACCAATCATTTTTTCATTTATTTTTGGTGAAAGTTGGGGAATTGCTGGTAAAGTAGCTAGTTATTTAAGCCCTTGGCTCTTTTTAAACTTAATTACTTCTCCAATTTCTACTTTTTTTATTGTAGTTGAAAAACAAGGCCTTTTATTATTGTATGCTGTTTTTTATATGTTGGTGCCTTTTATTGTTATATGGGGGTTCAGAACTGATTTTTTACTAGCAATTCAAGGATTATCAATTTCAATGAGCATAATGCTTTTAATTTTTATCGCTATGGTATTAACTATTAGTAAAAACAATCAAAAAAATGGATAACCTTTTTTTATTTACAAGTCAATATCCAGAGAAAAGAGGAGATGGTTCTTTCGTTAAAAATGAAATTGAAGATTTGGCTAAAAATTTCAAAAAAATTTATATAGCAAAACTACATTGGAATAAGGATATTGAAAGATATAAACTTCCTGATAATGTAGAGGTTGTTTTTGAAGGGTTTGCCTCTAGAAAAGAGATTGTAACAAAAGGATTTTTTAACTTTAGCTCAATTGTACCTTTCTTCTTATTGTTAAAAAATGATTTTTTTAGGATAAAAAAAATCAAGCATATAAAAATATTTTTTATTGCTTTTTTAATAGGAAGAGGTCTTGCTAGTTCTAGTAAAATTAAAAATATTTTAAAAAGTAATTCTTCAAAAGATATGGTATTGTATTTCTTTTGGGGAACAGGGATGTCATATATATTACCATGGATTAAAACACACAAACACAAAGTGGTTACAAAACTACATGGAGGAGATTTGTATGTTGAAGTTTTAGGTTATATACCATTTAGAAAATTTATATTAAATAGAGTAAATACAATTATAACAATCTCTGATTCAGGAAAGAATTATTTATACAATTATTTAAAAAAGTTACAAATTAAAAACAAAAAAATTGCTACTATTAAGTTAGGAACGTTTGATAGAGGTGTTTTTACAAATAAAAGTGAAAATGCAGAACAAAAAATTATTGTAAGTTGTTCTTCAATTATAAAGGTAAAACGTATTCCTTTTTTATTTGATATATTAAATGAATTAGCCAATTCAAAAAAAATAAAATGGATTCACTTTGGGGATGGAGTAGGTATGCGAGATTTAATAAAAAGTATAAGAAAATTTAAAAACAATAATTTAGAAATAGAATTAAAAGGTTATGTAGATAATAATGATGTAATTAATTTCTATAAAAATAATCATGTTGATTTGTTTATAAATGTTAGTACTTCTGAAGGTATTCCTGTTAGTATAATGGAAGCCACTTCGTTTAATATACCTGTTTTAGCTACCGATGCAGGGGGTACTGGCGAACTAGTTGGTGATAGTTTGAAAACAGGTAAATTAGTTCCTGTTAATTCAAGTATTGAAAAAATAGTTAAAGATATTAATACAATGTTATTTCTTGAATATGATAATTATACACCAAGAGAGTTTTGGATGCAAAATCATGATGCAAGGTTAAATAATATAAAGCTAATACAAACTTTAAAAAATAATAGTGAAAAAATCATATAGTTTACAAGGGATTGGACTTCTGTACTTTTTATTAATTTTTATAGAAGCTCTTTTTGTATCAGGTTTTTTAAATCAGGTTACTATTATTTTTTTTAGTGTTATATGGATAGCTACTTTATGCTTAAATATAAAGTTAGGGAATAAAAATCCATTAGCTTCAATTTATTCAGTAGGTGTTTTTCTATATTTTTACCAAGTTCCACTTATTAATTTTGTAGCTGAAAAGAAGTCACCTGTATACAATATAGTAATTGATAAAAACATTTTACCAGAGTACTTTTTCACTTACATATTAGTTTTAGGTTTTCAAGTTATTATAACTTATTTCTTAAGTATAAATACTGAATGGGTAAATAAAGTATTGAAACCTATAAAATTAAAAAAAAGCACATACCATAAGCTATTTATGGTATCTATATTGATTACAATATTACTTCTACTTTATGCTTTTAAAAATGCTGGTGGTGTTAAAGAATATTTTCTTTTAAATAAATTTGAATCAATAGAATACGGTAAGTTATTTTTTTTTACATGGAAAGATTTTGCAGTTATTAGCTTTGTAGTTTATTTTATTTCAGAAAAAAAAAACACACTCTTTTTGATAACTTTATTGATCTTAATTTTTATAGAGTTATTAACAGCAAAAAGATTTTTAATATTATTTTTCGTTGTATTTATGTATGTTACAAGAATAAAAAAAGTAACTTTAAAAATAGCTGTTCTTATACTCATAGGACTTGTTTTTGCTAACTTCACAAAATATACATATTATAACTTAAAAAATGTTGTAGTATCAGGAGCTTCTATTGAAACGATGTTTTGGTTCGAATGGAGTGATTTTTTTAGAAGTCTTTTGTTTTTAGAAGAGTTTTTAGGTCATATAAGATTAACTTACTTATTTCTTTATAATAAAATAAATATAGATTCCTTTCTTATTTTTGATCAACTATTAGTTTCTTTGCCTTTTGGTAATAAATTGATTACAGATTATAGTACTGCTGGTGAAATTCTTAAAAATTATTTAAGAGAACCATGGGCAGGTTTGGCATCATCAATGTACATAATACCTTATTTAAGTTTATCCTTTTTTGGACTACTACTTATTTATAGTGTATACATGGGTATTATTTTAATAATTAAGTTTTTAACTAAAAAAAGTGTGTTTTTTAAGGTGCTTTTTTTTATGAATATTCCTATTATTTTTTTCTATTGCCAAAGAGAAGAGATAATTGTAGTAACAAAAAATCTTTTTATTACTAGTGTAATATTATTAATAATGTTAATACTGTTTAAAGTTATAACATTTTTTAAAATAAAAATCACGTAGAATAGTAAAAAAGGAATAACAAACTATATTAAAGACGTTTTTGATTATCAGAGCTAAATATGATAATGTTATAAATAAAAATAATGAAAAAAAAAGTAGTTCATTTAACTTCAGTACATGCTAGAAATGATGTTAGAATATTTGTAAAGCAATGTAAAAGTCTTCAGCAAGCGGGTTATGATGTTTCAATTGTCGTTGCTGATGGTTTAGGAGATGAAATTAAAGAAGGAATTAAATTTTATGATGTAGGTAAATTACAAGGCAGGTTTAAACGCTTTACTAAAACGACTAATAATGTTTTTAATAAGGCCAAAGAACTAAATGCAGATGTGTATCATTTGCATGACCCTGAATTAATGCCTATTGGAATAAAATTAAAAAAGTTACATAAAAAGGTTATTTTTGATGCCCATGAAGATTTACCAAAGCAGTTACTATCAAAACCCTACTTAAATAAGTTTTTATTAAAAATAATTTCAAAGTTGGTGGCAAAATATGAAAAGTATGCGACAAAAAAAATTGATTATATTATTGCAGCTAGCCCTTTTATTAGAGACAAGTTTTTAAAAATTAATAAAAATACAATAGATGTAAATAACTTTCCAATTATTCAAGAGTTGAATACTACTACCCTTTGGAAAGATAAAAAGGATGAAGTTTGCTATATAGGGGGGATTTCAACAATTCGAGGGATAAAGGAAGCTGTAGAGGCTTTTAATGATAAAAGTATTGTAAGGCTTAATCTAGCTGGTAATTATGTTGAAGATAATCTTAAAGAGTGTTTAGAACAAAAAAAAGGATGGAGTTCAGTAAATGAGTATGGCTTTGTAAATAGAAATGAAGTTCAAAATATTTTATCAAGATCTAAAGCTGGTTTAGTAACACTATACCCAACCATAAACTATCAAGACGCATTACCCGTAAAAATGTTTGAGTATATGCTAGCAGGTATCCCCGTAATTTCTTCCAACATTCCTTTGTGGAAAAAGATTGTAGAAAACCATAATTGCGGTATATTGGTAAATCCGTTAAAACCAAAAGAAATTAGAGAAGCTATTATGTATATAATTGAGAACCCTGAAGAAGCGGAAAAAATGGGTAAAAATGGAAAGCAAGCAGTTTTAGAAAAATATAATTGGAACATAGAAAGAGAAAAATTAATATCAGTTTATAAAGAAATACTATGAAAATAGTAACTATTTTAGGTGCTAGACCTCAGTTTATAAAAGCAGGGAGTGTAAGTCGTGAAATTTCAAAACACGATACAATTCAAGAAATGATAATACACACTGGTCAGCATTACGACACAAATATGAGTAATATTTTCTTTGACGAAATGAAAATACCAAAACCAGATTACTTTTTAGGTATTGGGGGTAAAACTCATGGAGCCATGACCGGACAAATGATTGAAAAAATAGAAGAAATAGTTGTAAAAGAACAACCAGATTGGGTTTTAGTTTATGGAGACACTAATTCGACACTTGCAGGAGCTATTGTTACGAGTAAACTACATATAAAATTAGCACATATAGAAGCAGGTTTACGAAGTTTTAATATGAAAATGCCTGAAGAAGTAAATAGAATTCTTACAGATAGAATTAGTAATCTACTACTTTGCCCTACTAACACTGCAGTAAATAATTTAAAAAAAGAAGGATACGATAATATTAATTGTAAGGTTGTAAATTCTGGAGATGTAATGCAAGACGGAGCTTTATTTTATAAAGAGTTAGCTATTAAGCCTAAAATAGAAGTTAAAGAAAGTTTTATTTTATCCACTATTCATAGAGCTGAAAATACAAATGATATATATAGGTTAAGAAGCATATTTGAAGCTCTTGAAATAATAGCGAAAAAAAGCCAAGTAATATTACCTCTACACCCTAGAACAAAGAAAGTATTAAAAGAAAATAATATTAATTTATCCACTAATATTACAGTTATAGATCCAATAGGTTATTTGGAAATGGTATGGTTAATTAATAATTGTAAGTTAATAATGACTGATAGTGGTGGTTTACAAAAAGAGGCTTTCTTTTTTAAGAAACCATGCGTAACACTGAGAGATGAGACAGAGTGGGCTGAATTAGTAGAAAATAATGCGAATATTTTAGTAGGAGCAAATAAAGAAGCAATTTTAAATGGATACCAAGTAATGAAAAAGGCAAATATCGATTTTTCTTTAAATTTATTTGGAGGAGGTAAAGCAAGTGAGAATATTATAGGTGAATTATTAAAGTTTTAAGAGTTTTCTAAAAAGCAGAGTAAAATATTTTCAGCAAAATACTAATTTATAAGCATGAGTGATGAGAAACAATTCAATAGAAGAATTAGAACTAGATTTTGATTGTTTAATCATTTTTTATGTAATTAGGATAATGTTTTGAAAAATAAAAAAAGTTTATGGAAAAACATATTTGGATAATAAATGAGTATGCAGGAAGCATAGAAAATGGGATGACGTACAGGCATTACTATTTAGCAAAAGAATTAATAAATAAAGGGTATAATACAACTATTATAACGGGATCATATTCACATTTTTTAAAAAAATACCCCAAGCTAGATAAAAGGGAAAAATATAAAGAAGAAAGAATTAATGGTGTCAATTATCTTTGGGTAAAGGTGATGAAGTACAATGAATCTTTTGATAAAAAAAGAATTTTAAAGTGGTTTCAATTTGTTTATAAACTTTTTTTTGTGTCAAAATATATCTCAAATAAGCCAAGCTACATTATTTGTTCGCCAACTGCCCCGTTTTCAATACTTTCAAGTTTGTTCTTAGCAAGAAAGCACAAAGCTAAACTTATTTTTGAAGTTAGAGATATTTGGCCTCTGACGCTAATTGAACTAGGAGGGTATAAAAAACAACATCCTTTTATAGTTTTTATGAGCTATTTTGAAAAGTTAGCTCTAAAAAAAGCAGATATCTTGGTTTCAAATTTACAAAATTATTCCAGTCATATTAAAAATTTAGGATTAAACCGAAAGGTACATTGGGTGTCTAATGGAGTTGATTTAACGGAAATGGATAAACATAAGCCATTGAGTAACGAATTGCTAAATAAAATACCTAAAAACAAGTTTATTGTGGGCTATACAGGAAAACTTGGTGTTTCAAATGCTTTAGATGATTTTATAGAGGCAGCAAGATTATTAAAAAATAATGAAAATATTATTTTTGTTTTGGTAGGAAAAGGTCAAGAAAAAGAAAAGTTACAAGAAGCTAATTTAAGAAATGTATTATTTATTGATTTTATTAAAAAAAATCAAATTCAATCTATGTTATCTTTATTTGATATTTGTTATATAGGGTATAGAAAAGAAAAATTGTATGAATATGGTGTTTCACCAAATAAAATTTTTGATTACATGTTAAGTGGCAAACCTATTATATTTGGGGTTGAATCAGGTGGATTAAATATTATTGAAAAAGCAAACTGTGGTAAAGTAATATTACCAGAAAATGCTAAAGCAATAGTTAAAGCTATACTTAGTCTATATAACATGGGGGAGAATGAAAGAAATGAATTAGGAAATAATGGTAAAAACTATGTTGTTAATAACTTTACTTATGGTAAACTAGCCGACAAGTATATAAATATAATAAATGAAAAAGAATAATAAAAGTACTAATCTCAATTAGAAAATAAAAAAGAGGAATAAATTTTTTAATGCCAGTAACTTTCTTAATTTTGCGTTAAAATTCCATGCTATTATGTTGTTAGGCTTATTGGGTGTATTTTTGTTAGGGTCTTTTTTAGTAACCTATTGTATTATACCTAAAATAATTAAAGTAGTATTTCACAAAAAACTACTAGATGAACCTAATATAAGGAGTTCTCATAAAAAAGTAACACCAACATTGGGTGGGGTCGCTTTTTTTATAACTATAATATTATCTTTTTTCTTTTTGAAAAAATGGGATGAAGATATAATAAGTTTAAATTTAATGGTGAGCTTGACTGTTTTGTTTATAATTGGTTTGAAAGACGACCTAGTAGCATTGTCAGCTACTACAAAATCGATTGCCCAAATATTAGCGATAACTTTTTTAGTATATGATAATAATTTGTTGATAGAATCTCTGGGAGGTTTTTTGGGGGTAACTCAATTAAATTATTGGGTTTATTTATTCTTTGTTTATTTTTCAGTTTTCTTTATAATAAATTCATTTAACCTAATTGACGGTATTGATGGTTTAGCTTCTTCGGTTGGAATAACAATATTTACACTTTTTGCTGTTATTTTTTATTTTTTAGAACAAAACTATTACTTCTTTCTATGTATAGTTATTGTTGGTACATTATTAGCTTTTTTGACTTATAACTTATCTGAAAAGAAAAAGATATTTATGGGGGATACCGGTTCTATGATTATAGGGTTTCTAATAGCCGTATTGGCATTTAAAATACTAGCATATCAAAAAGAAATCGGGTCTATAGGAGTTTTACCTGAAAATTTACCTATAATAATAACTTCAATAATATCAATTCCTATTCTTGATACTGTAAGAGTTTTTATTATTAGAACTGTAAATAAAAAAAGCTTTTTCATAGCAGATAGAAATCATGTGCACCATATTTTTATAGATAGAGGTTTTACTCATAAAAAAACAACACTTTTTATAGTTATAATAAACATGGTTATTACATTGATAATGTATTTGTTGTCAATGAAATTTAATAGTTTTATTTTATTATTATTTTTTATTTCATTATCTATAGTTTTTTATTTAGCAATTTTTTTTTTGTTAAAAAAAAATGAGTCTAACGATTTAAAAAAAAATCTAATTTTCTAAATAGAGTAGCAGACTCCATTTTAAGTGTGTTTTTATAGAAAAATAAGCTTTTTACAGTAATAGAGATATTTTTTACACTAAACTTAATTAATCTTCACATATTGTATTTTAACAGACACATTATAAAATTCTTATAAAATGAAAAAAATACTAGTAACAGGTGGTTTAGGATTTATAGGATCTCATGTAGTAGTGGAGTTACAAAACTCAGGTTTTGAGGTAGTGATTATCGATGATTTATCAAATTCTAGAATAGAAGTATTAGAGCAAATTACTGAGGTTACTGAAATTAAACCTGAATTCCATCAAATTGATCTACGAGATAAAAAAGCAGTGTATAACTTTTTTAATGAGAATAAAATAGAAGGAGTTATACATTTTGCTGCTTTTAAGGCTGTAGGAGAAAGTGTTCAAAAGCCATTGGATTATTACGAGAATAATATCAATGCTTTAGTTTATCTGTTACAAGAAATGAAAGGTCGGAATGTTGATCATTTTATTTTTAGTTCGTCATGTACAGTATATGGACAAGCAGATAAGTTACCAATTACAGAAAAAGCACCTATTAAACTAGCGAAATCTCCCTATGGTAATACCAAGCAAATAGGAGAAGAAATAATTAAAGATAGTTGTAAGGCTTATAATATGAATGCCATAGCTTTGCGATATTTTAATCCTATAGGAGCTCATGAGTCTATAAAGATAGGAGAGTTACCATTAGGTGTTCCACAAAACTTAATTCCATTTATTACACAAACAGCTGCTGGTATTAGAGAAGAATTAGCTGTTTTTGGAGATGATTACCCAACATCAGATGGTACTGCTATTCGTGATTATATTCATGTTGTAGATTTAGCAAAAGCGCATGTAAAAGCATTACAACGTTTGTTAAACAAGCAAAATAAAGAGAATTTTGAATTTTTCAATGTGGGAACAGGTAAAGGAAGTTCTGTAATGGAGGTTATAAAAGCTTTTGAAAAGGTGACCCAACAACCGTTAAATTACAGAATAGCAGCACGAAGAGAAGGAGATATTACATCTGCCTACGCTGATACAACTAAAGCTAATGAAGTTTTAGAATGGAAGCCTCAAGAAACATTAGAAGAAGCATTACTATCCGCCTGGAAATGGCAGCAAAAACAGTCATAATTTAAACCGTAGGGTGAAACCTTAAGGTTGTGAGGAGTTATCCTTTTTAATAAGGTTTTCCACATTTGTTATCACCCAGTTCGAAATGACGTTTTGTTTATCATTTCTGTAAAGAGAAATCTTTTGACTCAACGTAGTTAAACTGAAAGGATGAATAATGTATAATTAATAATTAAGAACTCCAAATTCCTCACTAAAAACTAAAAATTGAGAACCTCATTCCCTAATAGTTTATTTTTTCTATACATTAGCAGTATCATAGATGGGGTGAACAGATTACAAAAATGATAAAATCATAATTCATAAATCAAAATTGTACTAAATGAAGGGCATCATATTAGCAGGAGGTTCAGGAACACGATTATATCCAATAACGAAAGGAGTATCAAAGCAGTTACTTCCGGTATATGATAAACCGATGATTTATTACCCGTTATCAGTATTAATGCTGGCTGGCATTCGAGAGATTTTGATTATTTCTACTCCTGATGATGTACCAAGTTTTCAAAAATTATTAGGTGACGGTAATGATTTAGGAGTACACTTAAGTTATGCAGAACAACCTTCACCTGATGGATTAGCACAAGCTTTTATAATAGGAGAAGAATTTATAGCGAATGATGATGTTTGCTTGATTTTAGGAGATAATATTTTTTATGGTCATGGATTGCCAGAAATGCTTCAAGCTGCCATTCAAAATATAAAAAAAGAGAATAAAGCTACTGTTTTTGGATATAATGTAAAAGATCCTCAACGTTACGGAGTAGTAGATTTTGATGAGAGTGGAAATGCAATTTCTATTATTGAAAAACCAGAAAATCCAAAATCAAATTATGCAGTGGTTGGTTTGTATTTTTATCCGAATGATGTAATTCAAATAGCTAAAAATGTAAAGCCATCACAAAGAGGAGAGTTGGAAATTACTTCTGTAAATCAGCATTATTTAGAATACGAACAGTTAAAGGTTGAGTTAATGGGGCGTGGTTTTGCTTGGTTAGATACAGGAACACACGATTCTTTATTAGAAGCTAGTCAGTTTATAGAAACGATTGAAAAGCGTCAAGGTTTAAAAGTAGCCTGTATAGAAGAAATAGCGCTCTATATGGGATATATCAATAAAGAGCAAGTAAAAAAGTTAGCTGAATCTTTGAAAAAAAATAGCTACGGACAATATCTATTAAACTTAGCAAAAGAAAAATAATGATTTTTACAAAAACGGATATCCTTGAAGTTGTAGTTATAGAGCCTAAAGTTTTTGAAGATCAAAGAGGATATTTCTTTGAATCTTTCAATCAAAAGGAATTTGAAGAACATATCGGACAAATAAGTTTTGTTCAGGATAACGAATCGAAATCGATCTATGGGACTTTACGTGGCTTACACTTTCAAAAGCCACCTTTCGCACAAGCTAAGTTAGTACGTTGTATTCAAGGGAATGTGCTAGATGTTGTGGTTGATGTTAGAAAGAATTCACCTACTTATGGTAAATATATAGCTGTAGAGCTATCCGAAGAAAATAAAAAACAATTATTCATTCCAAGAGGTTTTGCACATGGATTTGTAACCTTATCTAAAGAAGCTGTTTTTGCATATAAGGTGGATAACTGGTATGCTCCAGAATACGACTCAGGAATTATATGGAATGATGCTACTTTGAATATTGATTGGAAAATTAATTCAGAAGAGGCAATACTTTCTCCAAAAGACCAAAAACTTTCAACTCTTAAAGAGCTAGAAACTCCATTTATTTATTAGTAAATTTGAAAAGTTTATATAGTAAACTTTTATGAGGAACATATTAATTACTGGAGGAGCGGGGTTTATTGGCTCGCATGTGGTACGTTTGTTTATACACAACTATCCTGATTATAAAATCATCAATTTAGACCTTCTAACATATGCTGGAAATTTAGAAAACCTAAAAGATATTGAAGGGAAGTCTAATTATACTTTTGTCAAGGCTGATATTTGTGATTATGATGTTGTAGCTGATGTTTTTTCAAAATATAAGATAGATGGAGTAATTCATTTAGCAGCAGAGTCGCATGTCGATCGTTCTATAAAAGACCCTTTTTCATTTGCCAAAACGAACGTAATGGGAACCTTAAGCTTATTACAAGCCGCTCAGAACTATTGGGAAGGTGATTTTAACAAGAAGTTGTTTTATCATATATCTACAGATGAGGTATATGGTTCTTTAAACGAAAAAGGTTTTTTTACAGAAACAACGGCTTATGATCCTCATTCACCGTATTCAGCATCTAAAGCATCTTCAGATCATTTTGTAAGAGCATTTCATGATACTTATAACTTACCCGTTGTAATTTCTAACTGTTCAAATAATTATGGATCACATCAGTTTCCTGAGAAGTTAATTCCGCTTTTTATCAATAATATCAAAAATAATAAGCCTTTACCAATCTATGGAAAAGGAGATAATGTAAGAGATTGGCTGTTTGTAAATGATCATGCAAAGGCAATCGATGTTATTTTTCATAAAGGAAAATTAGGAGAAACTTATAATATAGGAGGTTTTAATGAATGGAAAAATATCGATTTGATAAAAGTTTTGATAAGTACTGTAGATAAGTTGTTAGGAAGAAAAGAAGGAGCATCTGAAAAACTAATTACTTTCATAAAAGATAGGGCAGGTCATGATTTTCGTTATGCAATAGACGCATCAAAGCTTAAAAATGAGTTAGGGTGGGAACCTTCTTTACAATTTGAAGAAGGAATAAAGAAAACAGTTCAATGGTATTTAAAAAATGAAGAATGGGTAAAAAATGTAACTAGTGGAGAGTATCAAAAATATTATGATGAAATGTATGAATAAAAAAAATCCAAAACTTAAGTTTTGGATTTTTTATCATATAATTTAAAGACTTATCTCAGTCTACTCAAACTTAAGTCTTCATTGTATTTAACAATAAATAAACCTTGGTTTCCACTACTTCCGAATGTTTTTTTCTGATAATCAAATTTGTTTTCAATTCGTAAAGACACTCCTTTTTTAAAGGTTTCTGTGAGCTTATTACCAGAAGCTAAACGCATTAAAACATCATATGTTACATCAAAACCTTTAACAGCATAGTCTGAAGGAATAGTGTTGTTTTTTTGTAAGTATTTAGTATTAAAAGCTTTAGTTTCTATAGCTTCTTCGTCTGTGTATGTGTTTGAAACATAAGTGAAGTTAACACTAGCAAGTTTGTTATTATCAATTTTATCATAAGCGTCACCTTTATCTAATGTAAATACTTGGACTTTAACTTCATCAGGAATTCCAATCATACTATTAAGAGCATCAGCTACAACAACATTATCATCAGAAGTAATAATAACCCAATTATGTCTTTTTGAAGACATTTTACTTGTAAAGCGGGCTCTTTTTATATAACCTTTTTCAGGCTTTAAAACATGTATAGTATTAATACTATCATGTCTCTTTAGCTCAGAAATAATTTTAGAAACTTTTGTATTTGTGTCTTTTTCATCATCACTAACAATAAAAATCTCTTGATCTTTATAACTATCTTTTAAATAAGAAGCCAAATACTCCGCATAATTATCTTTCTCAGGAGAAGCTTTGACTAATTTAGATGAAGTAAATTTACTTTGTTTACTAGAGTAGTGAGGGAAAACAACAGGTGCATTCACATCACGAGCAATAACTTCTGCTTTGTCAGAGTAAAAAGGTCCGATAACAACATCAGTATTTTCTAGCTTTTTATTTTTTAATAGGGTAGCAATATTTTTGCCTCTATTTCCTGTATCAAAAATATTTACATTTACTAGTACTCCTTGTTTTTTAATAGAGTCGATAGCCATTTCAGCTCCCATGTAAAAATCAGTAACCATATTTGCTAGTTGATTGCCTTCAAAAATATCTTTACTCGATTTAGAGCTATATTCATTTGCTTTAAAAGGAAGTAAAATAGCAAGGTTTATAGAGGTGTTTACTTCAATAGAATCTTTATAAAAAGTATAATTCTCTTTTTTACTAACTTCCTCTATAGGTTTAATTTTTAATAATTGGCCTATTGATAATTTATTATCAGTTAATTCTGGATATTCAGGATTCAATTGTAATAAATCCTCTTTCGTAACATTATAAAAACGAGTTAAACTATACATAGTTTCTTTACTCTTAACAATATGCGTTAAGAACTTTTCTAAAACTTCATTTTTATTAATAGTAACTGTTTTTTCTATAGCTTTAACCTTTAATACCTGACCAATACTTAAATTATTACTTTGAATATTGGTGTACTCGGGATTGAATTTAATTAAGTCCTCTTTTGTTATACCGTACTGTTTTGTAATACGATACACAGTTTCTCCTTTTTGGACTTCATGAGTTTCATATTCAACGATTGTTTGTTGAAAAACAGTACCATCTTCTTCAGTTTCAGGAGTCGTTTCTTCGTTGTTATTAGTATTGGTAGTATTTACTTCTTCTTCAGGTGAAGTAGTAGATGAAGAAGTACCCTTTTTAATTTTAGGATTTGGTATTACAATTACTGTGTTAGCATCTGGACGTCTTCCAACATCAGGATTTAAACGTAATAAATCTTTCGTTTTCATGTCTAAACGATCTGCAATGTCTCGCATCGTTTCTCCTTCTTGGGTTTTGTAAGATACATAACGTTTTTGCTGACCGCAAGAAACGGCAAAAGTTAAAATACAAACTAATAGTAAAAACTGTAATTTCTTCATCTACTCTTTTTTATATTAATGATGGATTTTTATTCCCACTCAATTGTTGCTGGTGGTTTAGAGCTAATATCATATACAACTCTATTCACACCTTTTACATTATTAATTATTTTATTTGATGTTTTTTGTAAAAACTCATAAGGTAAATTAACCCAATCTGCAGTCATACCATCTGTACTTTCTACAGCACGTAAAGCTACCACTTTTTCGTAGGTTCTTTCATCCCCCATAACTCCAACAGAATTTACGGGTAATAAAATAGCACCTGCTTGCCATACTTTATCGTACAGTCCACTTTCTTTTAATCCGTTAATGAATACTGCATCTACTTCTTGTAAAATACGAACCTTTTCCGCTGTAATATCTCCTAAGATTCTAATAGCCAAACCAGGTCCTGGAAATGGGTGACGACCTAATAATTCTTTATCTATTCCCATAGAGGCTCCTACACGACGTACTTCATCTTTAAAAATCATACGTAAAGGTTCTACTATTTTTAGCTTCATAAAGTCAGGTAAACCACCTACATTATGATGGCTTTTAATGGTTGCTGAAGGGCCTCCGTTAACTGAAACGGATTCAATCACATCAGGATAAATAGTTCCTTGTGCTAACCATTTAGCATCTTCTATTTGGTGTGCCTCATCATCAAAAACATCAATAAAAACCTTACCAATAGCTTTACGTTTTGCTTCTGGGTCACTTAACCCAGTAAGTTTATCCAAAAAACGTGCCGAAGCATCAACCCCTTTAACGTTTAATCCCATACCTTCGTATTGTTTTAATACGTCGGTAAATTCATTTTTACGTAACAATCCGTTGTTAACAAAAATACAGTGTAAATTACTTCCGATTGCTTTGTGTAATAATACTGCGGCTACGGTAGAATCTACTCCTCCAGATAAACCTAAAACAACTTTATCATTGCCTACTTTTGCTTTTAACTTAGCTACTGTTTCATCAACGAATGAATCTGGTGTCCATGTTTGAGCTACCCCAGCTATAGTAACTAAAAAGTTTTGTAATAATTGTTTACCATCAGTAGAATGATATACTTCTGGGTGAAATTGGATAGCATAGGTAGTTTCTCCATCAATTCTGTATGCTGCATTTTTTACATCATGAGTGCTTGCTAACAATGTTCCGCCAGTTGGTAATTCTTTAATCGTGTCTGAATGGCTCATCCAAACTTGGCTTCCTTCAGAAATATCTTTAAAGAATTCTTCTCCTTCTTTGATAAAAGATAAATTAGCTCTTCCGTATTCTCGAGTGTTAGAAGGCGCTACTAAACCACCAGAAAAATGAGCTAAGTATTGAGCTCCATAACAAACTGCTAATAAAGGTTTTTTACCTCTAATATCAGATAAATCTGGATGTGGAGCTTCATCAGAACGAACCGAAGATGGGCTTCCTGAAAGGATTACAGCTTTAAAATCGTTTAAGTTTTGTGGTATTTTGTTGTAAGGGTGAATTTCACAATAAATGTTTAATTCTCTTACACGGCGCGCAATTAACTGTGTGTATTGCGATCCGAAATCTAATATAAGTACGTTGTGTTGTTGCATGCGCAAAAATAGTACTTACATTTTATATTTGCGAGAATATTTAGTAAGAAATTAATGAGTTTTAAAAACTATTAAAACTTATAAACGATAGCGTTAATATTCATACCTGCACCTACAGAAGCTAAAATAATAACATCGCCTTTTTTTACCTCTTGATTTTCTATGTTTCCTTTTAAAACTAAATCGAGTAGTGTAGGTACGGTTGCTACAGAACTATTTCCTAATTTATGAATACTCATTGGCATTATGTCTTTAGGAACTGGTTTTTTATACAAGCGATAAAAACGTTTAATAATGGCTTCATCCATTTTTTCATTGGCTTGATGGATGAATATTTTTTTTACATCATCAATGTCTAGGTCACTTTTATCCAAAGCAGTTTGCATTGCCTTAGGTACATTATTTAATGCGAACTCATAAATTTTTCGTCCGTGCATTTTAATATAACGAATATTATTGTCTTTGTTTTTGTTATTAGAGTTTCCGAAGAATAAATAATAAGCTTCTTCTTTAGTAAAAGTTTGTGATGCATGGCTAAGAATACCACTATCACTATTATCCGAAGCTTCAACAATACAAGCACCAGCACCATCGCTATAAATCATAGAATCACGATCGTTTATATCTACAACTCTCGATAGCGTTTCGCCTCCAATAACTAAACATTTTTTTGCAATACCTGCTTTTATAAAAGCCTGTGCTTGAATAACACCTTCAATCCAGCCAGGACAACCAAATAAAATATCGTATGCTACACAATTTGGGTTCTCAATCTGTAATAAATGCTTTACACGAGTAGCTAAGCTAGGAAGAATATCACTTTGAATAGCGTCTGTTTTAACATCTCCAAAATTATGAGCAAAAATAATATAGTCTAATTCTTCAGGATTAATATTGGCATCTTCAATCGCTTTTTTTGCTGCAAAAAAGCCAAGGTCTGAAGCTTTATATTCAGGTTTAGCATAACGACGCTCTTCGATACCCGTTATCGATTTAAATTTCTCAATAATTACAGAGTTTGAATTATCAAAGGAAGTTCCATCAGCATTCAAAAAGAAGTTATTATTAAACTTACTGTTTTCTTTTTTGATTGATGGTATAAAGGATCCTGTTCCTGTAATTACTGATAGTTTCATTAGGGTTACTGATTTTTAAATGTTGAGTAATTACAAATAAAGCATTTTTATTGACGATTACCTCTTTATATACAGTCATTTTTTTATAATTATGATTTTCTTAAAAAAAAGAAGGTTGTATTATTTTTTTATAAAAAACAAAAGTGTTTTTTTGTGATTTTAATGTTTAATCCGTTATAAATAGGAACTATCAAAAGAAAAAGGTAATAGAGAAAGAAGAGATGCTGTTTTTACAATTCTACCAACTTCTCCCATAAAAATAATTTCAATAGGTTGCTGTTGATTGATTTCGTATTCTGATAATGTTTGACGACATGCACCACAAGGACCAACAGGTTTGTTAACAGTTGAATTTTCTGAAGCTGCGGTTATTGCTATTTTTTTTACTTTCATATTAGGGAATTCAGATCCAGCCTTCCAAATAGCAACACGTTCTGCACACATGCCAGAAGGGTAAGCAGCACTTTCTTGATTATTTCCTAAAATAACTTCCCCGTTATCAAGTAATATAGCTGCTCCTACATTAAACTTGGAATATGGGGCGTATGCTTTTTTTCTTGCTTTTACAGCTTCTTGAATTAAAAAAGCATCTTCAGTTGATAATTGTGAAATATCATCAAATAAAGTGGCAGAAGTGGTTATGTCAATTTTCTTCATCGTAAATAAATTAGTCAAAAAAAGCAGTCGAGTCGACTGCTTTTGTATTCTGATACGAATTTATAAAAAAAAATCCTGTTTTTTAATAAACCTCATACAGTTCTCCTAAGTCAAATGATAAAGAAAAACGTAATGTGTTTTCTAATGGGTTGTTAACTGCTGCCGTATTTACTAAATATGATAAATCTAAAGTAAAAGCTCTTGCGGTAAACCCTGTACCTAAGGTTAAGAATTGACGTTGTCCTTTTTCTTCACTTTCATGAAAATAACCAGCTCTTAGAGCAAAGGCATTGTTATATAGATACTCGGCACCTAAAGCCCAAGTTGTTTCTTGTAACTCTTCACTAAAGCTTCTATCTCCTAAAGAAGTGAACATTCCTTCAAACCAACCTCTCTCTGAGTTAGGACTTGATGGAACTAATAGTTTTGTGAATTCTAAGTTAAGACCTAAAATATTTTTGTCATCAAAAATGAAATCAAAACCACCACCAATTTTAGCGTTTGTTGGAATAAAGTTTGGTGTTCCAGGACTGTATTCAACTTTTGGACCTATGTTAGCTATGTTAAAACCTAATCTGTAGCGTCCGTTAAAGCTTCCATAGTTATCTTCTTTAGATTGATAATAACCAGAAACATCAACTGCAAAAGAGTTAACGGCATCTAAATTAGAGTCATTACTTCTTATTTTGTAATTAGAATGGATATACTTTAAACCAATTCCCATAGAAAAAGTTTCACTTAGTTTTAATGAATAAATTCCTGTGATAGCTAATTCATTAGGGTTTTCTGTTCCATTAGAAGTACCTCTGTCACTTGTTAAAGCTACTTCTCCAAGAGAAAAATACTTTAAATCAACTCCCCAAGCTGATTTTTCACTATACCTATTAACATAAGAACCTCCACCAACGAAAATATCATCGGTTAAGTTTCTAAGCCATGGAGTATAGTTAAGTCCTATGCTAATTTTATTTTGATTAAATGCAGTTTTAGCAGGGTTGTGAAAAATTGAATAAGCATCTGAAGAGGTAGCAACTCCAATATCTCCCATACCACCAGCACGAGCATCAGGTGTAATCAATAAAAAAGGCATTGCCGTTGTGTTTATTGATGTTTGGGCTTGCGCTTTATTTTGAAGGGTAAAGCACACAAAAAATAATACGATTGATAATTTTTTCATGTAAAATTTGATTAATTGTTTAGCAAATATATAATTTTTCTTGGGGGAGTTTATAACTAACAGCTTTTTTTAGATTTCTTGTAAAACTAAACTTAAAAGTTTATTTAGTAACTTACTAAGTTAACGGTATTACTATAATAATATTATATACCTTGATTTAGAATCAAGAAGAAAATTACTTTTGTACTGTTAAAAATATTAAACTTTAACAGCCTATATTTTAATCTTTTTCTTAGATTCGTAATACTAAAGTATAAAAACTGTCGTTTGTAATCTTGCATAGACAAGGTTACTAAATGTGAATTTATAGATAAATTAGTTGTAAGAAATTAGAAATATTGTAAATTGCGACACCCTTAAAAAACAGTTAAAAATACATGAAAAGTACGTTGAAATTATTTAGTTTATTAGCGATCACTGGTTTATTAGTTACTTCTTGTAAGAGTAATGGAGGTGGGTCGAGTAAGTCTTCATTAACTGGTTGGAACTTTAATGATCCTAATTATGGAGGTTATTTGAAGGGAGAATACAAAGAAGGAAAAAATGTCCCACCAGGAATGGTACATATTGAAGGAGGTACTTTTACTATGGGATTGGTACAGGATGATGTTATGTTTGATTGGAATACAACTCCTCAAAAAATGCATGTTCGTACTTTTTATATGGACGAAACAGAAGTAACCAATGCAGAGTATGGTTTGTTCATGCAGTATACCAAAGATGTATTTCCACCAGAAGATCCACAGTTTAAAAATATTTATCCTTCAGTTTTACCAGATACACTGGTTTGGAGAAAAGGATTAGGTAATACTAATTTGTTGTCAGAGAGCTATTTAAGGCATCCTTCTTATGCAGAATATCCTGTAGTTGGAGTTAGTTGGATACAAGCTAATAAATACTGTAAATGGCGTACTAACGCTGTTAACCTAAAAATATTAATGGACAAAGGAGTTATTAAAAATATTTTTAAGGAAGACTCAGTAAGTTTTAAAGGTGAAAATAATTTTGATACTGATACCTATTTGACAGATCCTTATGCAATTTTTGATGGAGATTCTACAATTTATAAAAAAGGAATTCCAGTACCAAGACCAAAAGGAGAACCTAAACCTGAAAAAGGAACTTTTACAGGAAGACAAGTAACTTCTTCTGATGGTATTTTATCTCAGAAATTTAGATTACCGACAGAGGTAGAGTGGGAATATGCAGCAAAAGCTATTTTTGAAAATCGTGAGTATAATAACATTAGAGGTAGAAAAAAGTATGCTTGGAGCGGAAAATATACTCGTGATAGAGATAAGAGAAGAAGAGGAGACCAATTAGCAAACTTTAAGCAAGGTAAAGGAGACTATAGTGGTATAGCTGGATGGAGTAGTGATGGATCAGATATTCCTAATGCAGTAAGAAGTTACCCTCCAAATGCTTTTGGATTATATGATATGTCTGGTAATGTTTCTGAATGGGTAGAAGATGTGTATAGACCAATTATCGACTCAGAAGCGAATGATTTTAATTACTTTAGAGGTAATATTTTTACAAAAAAATTAATTAACGAAGAAGGTAAAGTTGTTATTGTAGGCGATGGAGAGGTGCAGTATGATACTTTAGAAAACGGTAGAATTGTACCTAAAGACTTACCAGGAAGTGTTAAGTATATTCCTATTACTAAAGAAGATACTTATATGAGAAGAAACTATAATTTAGCGAACAATTCAAGTTTAGGTGATGGAGACCAAGCTTCTTCTAAGTTTTATGGTTTAGATAAAGATCAGTTAGATCGTACTACAAGAATGTATAATTCTCCACAAAAACCTGAAGCAGAAATTGACACTTTAGGGAATGTTATTAATAACTACAAGTATGATGACAAGAGAAGAACTACATTGATTAGTGATCAATCTAGAGTTTATAAAGGCGGTTCTTGGGCCGATAGAGAATATTGGTTAGATCCAGCACAGAGAAGATATTTTCCTGAATATATGGCAACAAACTATATAGGTTTTAGATGTGCTACAGATAAAATGGGGCCAATGGTGCTAAACAAAAGAAAAAGAGCTATACCAGATAGAGCTAGATAACAAAAAGTATTTTTATAGAAGAAAACCTCATTGAATTTCAATGAGGTTTTTTATTTTTACCTTATGAAGATAGAAGAATTATACAGCTTATATATCACGCACGGTTTAGTAGATACAGATACTAGAAATATTAGAGAAAACACACTTTTTTTTGCTTTAAAAGGAGAGAACTTTAACGGAAATAAGTTTGCAGAAGAAGCGATAGCTAAAGGAGCTGGTTATGCAATAGTTGATGAAGTTGAGTATAAAACATCTGATAGAATAATTTTAGTAGATGATGTTTTAGGTGTGCTTCAAGAGCTTGCAAATTATCATAGAAACCAGTTGCAAGTACCTGTAATTGCTTTAACAGGAAGTAATGGGAAAACTACGACAAAAGAGCTAATAAATGCAGTTCTTTCAACGAAGTATAAAACAACTGCTACCATTGGAAATCTAAACAATCATATTGGTGTACCATTGACTTTATTGTCAATGAATAAAAGCACAGAGATTGGTATTGTAGAAATGGGAGCAAATCATGCAAAAGAAATTGAGTTTTTATCAGAAATAGCAAATCCTGATTATGGATATATAACAAACTTTGGAAGTGCACATTTGGAGGGGTTCGGTTCTTTAGAAGGAGTGGTGAAAGCTAAGTCTGAATTGTATGATTTTCTCAGATCACACAATAAAAAAGTATTTATAAACCCTAATGATGAAAAACAAGTAGCCATAACCAATGGTATGGAGGTAATTATTTTTGAAAAAAGTATAAAATTTAAAGAGGCTAACCCTTTTGTAAAACTATCATATCAAAATATAAATGTATTAAGTAGCTTAATTGGGAGTTATAATTTTAATAATATATCAGCGGCAATAACTATTGGAAATTATTTTAATATACCCTCTGAGTTAATAAAGAAGGCAATTGAAAGGTACATTCCGTCTAATAATCGATCTCAGATAATAAATACTAACACCAATAAGATTATTCTAGATGCTTATAATGCTAATCCTACAAGTATGAAGGCAGTTTTAGAAAGTTTTAGTAAGTTAAAAGCTAACCATAAAACAGTAATTTTAGGTGACATGTTTGAGCTTGGAAAATATAGCTCAAAAGAGCATCAAAATATAGTTGAAGAAGTAGAAAAAAACAATTTTGACGTTGTTTTTTTGATAGGGGAAAATTTCTATAATACTATTTCTAAAACTAATAAAATAATCAAGTTTAAATCTTTTAAAGATTTAGAAAAGTATTTACAAAATAATTCAATAACAGATAGTACCCTTTTAGTGAAAGGGTCGAGGGGAATGGCTCTTGAAAGAGTTGTAGAACTTTGTTAAAATGAATTGTTTCTATGAAAGTCAACCAAATTATCAATAGGACGTTGAATTACATCAGTAACAGGTAATTTATTTTTTGATGCAATTTTTTCTAATATGTCTTTAAAGTAATAAGCTATAGATCCAATAAAATAGATTGGGGTTTGACTATCTTTTTCAAAAGGAAGAATACGATACTTGAAAAACTCTTGAATCCCTTTTTTAATCATTTTTCTAACATACTTTTCATCTTTATGATCAAGCATAAATTTTGCAAATGAAGCTAAATACATATTTGGGTAAGGTTCCCTGTACAAGTTCATTTTTACGACATCTATATCAAGGTCGAAAGATGTTTTGAATGCTGAAGCTATTCTTTTTGGCATTTTTTTGTAGTAAAAATCACGTAATAATTGTTTGCCAAAATAATTTCCGCTAGCTTCATCCATAACAGTATAACCTAATGATGGGGCTGTTGTAGTTATGTTTTTGCCATCATAATAACAACTGTTAGATCCTGTTCCTAAAATACAGACAATTCCAGGTTTATTACCAGTACTAGCATAGACAGCAGCTAAAGTGTCTTCAGAAACAAACACTGTAGCTTTTTTGAAGACAGATTCCAGAACATTTCTCAAGTTTTCAGCAGCTTCTGTACTGCCACAACCTGCACCATAAAAATGAACTTGTAGCGTATCGTTTTGTACTTCCAATAAAGTATTAACATTATTGACAGTACTCAACATTTGTTGTTTGGTTAAAACCGAAGGATTTAAGCCTAGAGTAGTAGTTCTAAAAACTTCTTTCTTAGTATCGTCAAGAGCAATCCAATCGGCTTTTGTAGAGCCTCCATCGGCAATTAAAATCATTTCATGTATTTTTTAACAAGCTAAATATAGGATTAAATGATAAAAAAGTAGATAACAAAGTAATTGTATGATGAAAACTAAATCTTCTTCATTTGCTGTTTCATCATCTGCATCTGCTCTTTAAGCATTCCGTGTTTGTCTAGCTTTTTAGCTTCTGCCATTAAGTTTGTAGCCTCTCTTTTTCTGCGTTTTGTCATGGCTATTCCAGCTAATTGTAATTTAGCCATAGCTAAATCATGATCCATAGCTAAACCTAATTTAACCGCTTTTTTTAAGTACTTTTCAGCTTGAGTTATGTTGGTTTGAGATAGCATAATTCCATGTAGGTAATTATAATACCCTTCTTGCTTTTTAGTTAATGAAGTAGAAGGATTCTTTATGTACCCTAACCATTTTTGAGCTCCAGGGAAATTCTGTTTACGTAGTTGTAAAAAAGCTAAAAGAATAAACTCATTTTTAAAGTAAAATAAAATGAATAGTCCAGCAAGCAAAAGTATTGATATGCCGTTCATAATGTGTCCTTGTATAAACTCATATACAGACCATGCAGTTATTAATGCAGCTAAAACTAATTTTATATTTTTATTGAACATAGTTGTCTTTTCTTTTCGTCGGTTTGCAAAAATACATTTTTTAACAGAAAAAGTAGTAACTTATTTTTTGTAATACTTTTTGTTTTTTATCCACGCAAGAGTTCCTAAAACAACAACAAAAGCTAAAGAATAATAAACTGAAGCAGGCGTAATTACTTTATCTCCACTAGCATAAGAGTGTAATCCAGATAAGTAGAAATTTACCCCCATATAAGTCATCATAATTGATGAAATAGCTAAGATAGATACTAAATTAAATGTGTATCTTCCTCGTAAACCTGGTATTAATCGCATGTGTAATACAAAAGAGTATATCATTATAGAGACTAAAGCCCAGGTTTCTTTAGGGTCCCAGCCCCAATAACGTCCCCAGCTTTCATTTGCCCACATTCCTCCTAAGAAGTTACCAACAGTAAACATTACCAAACCAACAGTTAATGCCATTTCGTTTATAATAGTTAATTCTTTAATGTGTAAATCCATTTTCTTTTTGTTCTTTTTGTTGGTAAAAACGATTAAAAACAAAGCAAATATTCCGAGAATCATACCTAAAAAGAAAGGTCCGTAAGCTGCTACAATTATAGAAACGTGTACATATAACCACCAAGAGTTTAATACTGGTTGTAAGTTGGCAATTTCAGGGTCTAACCAGTTTTGATGAGCAAACATTAGAATTATTGAAACTAAAAATGTTGTAGCTGCAATAGTTAATGAAGATTTTTTTCCAAGGATTAGTCCAAATAGCATAGTTGCTAAACCTACAAAAATAATAGACTCATAAGCATTACTCCAAGGAGCGTTGCCGCTAATATACCAACGAGCAGTTAATCCTAATACATGAAAAACAAATAAGAAAATAACAACACCTATTAATGCTTTCACAAGGTAATTAACCCATGGTTTGTTATTGAAAATTTGTAAGAAAACAAACACAATTAAAAGTAAACTAACGTATCCGTAATATTTAGAAAGTTTTACAAAAATATTTAGCTTATTGTAAGCTATTTCTAAATCGATTTTGTTTTTAGAAGGAATGATTTCTGAACCAAATTTTTGTTGGAATTTCTTAATCCCATTTAAAACCTTATTGGTTTCAGTATAATCTCCCGATTTTTTTGCTACTTGTAGCAACTGTAAATACACGGGTAATGACTGACGGACAAAAACAGAGTCTGTTCCTTTAAAGTTCGCTTGTAGTGTTTCTGGTTGTGAAACCCATTTGTTGTTTTCGTCGTTAGGAACTGGGTAAATACGTAATATACCACCTCCTAAAGCTTGCGATAATAACCAAACTCTTCTTTCAATCTTAATAGCATCTTGTTCAAATTTATTTTGAATTCTTTTCTTTTCAGCTTCAACAACAAGTTTACTAATTTTTGAAGAGCCATCAGGATTGTAAAAATCAATAAAACGAGCATATTCAGTATCTTCAGAAAGTCCTAAAATTTCTCTAATTTGTGTGTTTCCTTTTTCAAGATATACAAAGGGAACGTTTAACCAAAGCATCGGACTTTCTGTAATTGAAAGTAAAATCTGACTAGGATCCATGTCTTTAAATTTATCTACATGGGCTACTTTTCTAACTAATTCTGAAGCAAAGGTGTGGGCGGGCTTCATACGTCCACCAGCATCTTGAATAACTAAAGAACTAAATAAATCAGCATGTTCATTATCTACTTTATTTGCGATTAAAATAGAATCAATTTGAGCTTCAGAAACTTGTTTTGGTTCATGTTGTTTATGTTGCGTATAACTAGCTAAAGAAATAAATAAAGCAATTACAGATAGCTTGGTTTTCTTGTTTCGTATTTTAACTAATGATTGTTTTAAGTCGTAAAAACGAGTGTTTTTAACAAACAAAGAAGCTGTTAAACCAAAGAACAATAAGAAATAACCAATGTAAGTAACCCAAGTACCCCAAAAATCGTGATTTACAGATAAATGTGTCTGTTCGTGTTCACCGTCAATTTTATAACTTGACTGGAAAAATTTATATCCTCTGTAATCTAATATATGATTCATAAATATTCTATAATCGAACGTTTCGTTAGGAGCAATTACAGTAACTTCACTAGCATAAGCTGCGGCACTTTCTGATCCTGGGTATTTTTCTAATTGAAAATCATTTAATTTTACGCTAAAAGGAGTTTGTAACAATTTAGATCCATACCAGGCTCTAAAATTTAAGTTTCCAATACTAAATTGTTGTTGGTTGTCTACATTAAACTTGCCTCCATAAAACTCAACGCGTTCAGTTTCTCCATTTGTAGTTATATCAAAAATTACAGTATCGTATTTTTGATCATCTTTTTTCCCTCTAACTGTTCTAATCTCTCCTTTTTCAGGTGTTTTAGGAACTACAAACTGTAGTCCATTTATGTTATGAAGCGTTAATAGTTGAAAGTGTTGTGCACTATCTTTAACTATTAAACCTTTTTTTTGGTCAGCCATTCTAAACCAATCTCCATCATTCTTAGAAATCATTTTTAAGCTACCATCTTCATAAAAGAAGTTAATTGAAGCAGCTTCCTTATTAGGAGCTTCAAAGCCTATTAAAATGTTATGAATATTCTCTATAGTTCCTTTTTTAATGTAGTGTTCATGCCTGCTTCCATCAGAACTTTCTACAAAGAATAGATGTTCTGTCCCGTTTTCGTCTAAAACCATTTTTGTTTCAGACCAAGGAATATAGTCTACTAAATTAAAAGTAACCTTATGGTTTTTTCCTGTTTTTTCAGGTTGAAAGTTTTCTTCAAAATTTGCAGAGTTTTCACCCCAAGCAGATAAAAGTAATTTGTTTGCAGTAGTTTTTTGAAACTCACCATTATCAATAATAACATTTAAATAGGTATGCTCAGAGTAGAATTGATTGGTTGTTTCTCCTTCATCAATAACCATTAAACCTTCATAGCTAATATAACGAGTAATACCTGCACCAATTAAGATTAATAGAAAGGATACGTGAAATAATAATACAGACCATTTTTCTTTTTTATACAATCTATACCTAAAAATATTTCCAAAAAAGTTGATAACAAAAAACACCATAATCAACTCAAACCACCAAGTGTTGTACACTAAAGCTTTTGAAGTTTGTGTTCCGTAATCATTTTCAATAAAAGTGGCAACTCCCATAGCAATGGCAAAAGCAAAAAATAATACAGCCATTAAACGGGTAGAGTAGAGGATATCTAAGATTTTTTTCATCAGTAAATCTGCTAAGTATAAAACGACGCAAATTTACGGATTATAGCTTTAATCACCTTATGAAATCAATCTATTTTTAAAAGGTAAAATGTTAAATTTATGAGGGTTAATTTCCAATTCGCTCCCCCATTTTAACAAAGGTTTCCATTTTGTTTTTGGTGTTGGTTAAAATATCTTCATCAATAATTATTTTAGAACTATTAACTAACAATACAATAGTTGAACCACCAAAAGCAAAATATCCCATTTCATCGCCTTTTTTTACTTCGGAATTAGGTTGGTAAGTCTCAATAATGCTTCCAACCATGGTAGCACCAACGGGGGCGATGATAACATCTCCTTTGTTTTGTGTAGTTAAAGTGCAGTACTCTCTTTTATTTTCACAGAATACTCTAGTGAAGTTAGCAGCCAAAGCGTGTGGAGAAACGGAGAAATAGCGTCCTTTAATTTTTGTTACTTCGGAAGGAATTCCGTCATAAGGAAAATGATACCTGTGATAATCATTTGGAGCGAGTCGTAAAATAATTAAAGAGTCGTTTTTATGTTTTGTAGCAAGTTCTTTGTTGCCTAGAAATTCCTCTAAGGTGAATTTTCTTCCTTTGATAAAGAAGTCATGAATACCTGAAATACTCTTAAATGCTAACATTTTTCCGTCTCCAGGAGAAACGAAGCCTTCCTCAATAGGACGAGCACCAAGTTTTAATTTTCGATAAAAAAAATCATTAAAGGAAACATAGTCTTCAGATGACCTTTCGGCTTCGCTCATGTCGATTTGAAGTTCTCTAACAAAACTGTTTATTTTGTTAATAGAATTGGGTTTGTTCATGAGCTTACCATACCACGATGACAAAAATTTACGTTTAACTAATGGTAATAAAGCCATTTTTCCAAACGGATTATTGTAAAGCAATTTTAAATACCCTTCTCCAGGAGGGGTTTCGGTAATTATTTTACCTGTTTTTCTATCAATGAATTTTATTTTCATAACCGTTATTCTTCGGTGCTATCAATTAAAATAGTTAACATGTCAATGGCTGCTTGTGCAATTTTAGTTCCAGGGCCGAAAACACCTACAGCACCAGCATCAAATAAAAATTGATAATCTTGTGCTGGAATCACACCGCCAACAATAACCATAATATCTTCACGCCCATATTTTTTTAGCTCAGCAATAACTTGTGGAACTAATGTTTTATGTCCTGCAGCTAGTGATGAGATACCTAATATATGTACATCATTTTCTATAGCTTGTTTGGTAGCTTCTTGTGGTGTTTGGAATAAAGGACCAATATCTACATCAAAACCTAAGTCAGCATAACCTGTTGCTACTACTTTAGCACCACGATCGTGACCATCTTGTCCTAATTTTGCAATCATAATACGAGGACGACGACCTTCTAATTCCGCAAACTTATCTGCTAATTCAGTAGCTTTTTTAAATAATTCGTCATCTTTTATTTCTTTACTATACACGCCTGATATGGTTTTATGCACTGCTTTATGACGCCCAAAAATAGTTTCAAGAGCATCTGAAATTTCACCTAATGTAGCTCTGTTTCTTGCAGCTTTTACAGCTAAATCTAATAAGTTTCCTTCGCCTGTTTTTGCAGATTTTGTTAAATCATGTAAAGCTTTGTCAACTTCTGTTTGATTTCTGTTTGATTTTAAGTTGTTCAGTCTGTCAATTTGAGATTGACGTACTGCTTCATTATCAACTTCTAAAATATGTAAAGGGTCTTCTTGTTTTAATTGATATTTATTAACACCAACAATTACATCTTGACTACTGTCGATTTTGGCTTGTTTTATGGCAGCAGCTTCTTCAATACGCATTTTAGGAATTCCTTTTTCAATGGCTTTGGTCATTCCGCCTAATTCTTCAACTTCTTGAATTAACCCCCATGCTTTATTGGCAATTTCTTCAGTAAGTTTTTCTATATGATAACTACCCGCCCATGGGTCTACAGTTTTTGTAATATGGGTTTCTTGTTGTAGGTATATTTGTGTGTTACGAGCAATACGTGCTGAAAAATCAGTTGGTAAGGCAATTGCTTCATCTAAAGCGTTGGTGTGTAAACTTTGTGTTCCTCCAAAAGCAGCAGCCATTGCTTCAATAGCAGTACGAGCTACATTGTTAAAAGGGTCTTGTTCCGTTAAACTCCACCCACTGGTTTGACAGTGAGTTCTTAATGCTAATGATTTTGGGTTTTTTGGGTTGAATTGCTTTACGAGTTTTGCCCAAAGCATTCTTCCTGCTCGCATTTTGGCAACTTCCATAAAATGATTCATACCAATTGCCCAGAAAAAAGATAAACGAGGAGCAAAAGTGTCAATATCCATTCCTGCTTCGAGTCCTTTTTTGATGTATTCTAATCCGTCAGCTAACGTATAGGCTAATTCAATTTCTGCAGTAGCACCAGCTTCTTGCATATGGTATCCTGAAATAGAGATTGAATTAAACCTTGGCATATTTTCAGAAGTATATCTAAAAATATCAGCAATAATTTTCATTGATGGAGTAGGTGGGTAAATGTAAGTGTTACGCACCATAAACTCTTTTAAAATATCGTTTTGAATTGTTCCTGATAATAGTTCAGGAGCTACACCTTGTTCTTCAGCTGCTACAATATAAAATGCCAAAATAGGTAACACAGCTCCGTTCATTGTCATGGAAACGGACATTTTATCTAATGGTATCTGGTCGAACAAAACCTTCATGTCTTCCACAGAATCTATAGCAACACCTGCTTTTCCAACATCACCTTGTACACGCTCATGGTCTGAATCGTAACCACGGTGTGTCGCTAAATCGAAAGCAACTGATAAACCTTTTTGACCAGCAGCTAAATTTCTACGGTAAAAGGCATTACTTTCTTCAGCAGTGGAAAAACCTGCATATTGACGAATTGTCCAAGGTCTACGAACATACATGGTAGAATACGGCCCACGTAAGTTTGGAGCGATACCAGCAACAAAATCTTCGTGTTGATAGCTTTTGTTTTTTTGCTTTTGGTTATTGGTTATTTGTATGTTTGATATATCTTTTCTACTCATTTTTATTCAATGTGTTTAATATAGCGTAGTAGAGTTCAAAAACTATAAAAGTTCTAAGAGAGTGTTCTTTAAAACTATTCTCTTTAAGGTGTGAGATTGATGATGCTGTTAGCATAGAAGAGCTATCCGTAACCAGTCTAAAAGTTATAATTAAATCTTTTAAGTCTTGATTTTTGGATTTGTTTAATAGAAATTCTGAATACTCATCAAAATAATTAATGCTTAAGATATGGTCAGTTGATTTTAGGGAAGCATAATATTCTTTTGTAGCTTCATCGTCTTTACTATGGTCTGTATTAACTCCTTGATTAAAGTAAGAACGTTCTCTTTTATCTTTGTTGGTTATCCAAATATAATTGATTAACTCAGTTTTAGAAATTTTCAATAATTCAAGTTCGTCTTCGGTAGTTATTGTATTGAATGTTTTTTTATTGGAAGCGATATCTTTAATGTACTTAGGGTAGGCTTTAAAGGCTTCGTCAGGGTTAATAGAGTAGTAAGAACAAATTTGATTCTCAAAAGAATCAACCATCAATTTAATAAGTTCAGTTTTTGGAATGTTACTAAAGCCTTGAGCATTTAAGGTTAGCGTCCCAAAAAGTAATGGAATGAAAACGGATATGTTAATTAGTTTTTTACTCATTTTGCAAACGTTCTTGTTCTAGCTTTTCAGCTAATCGTTTTTGAATAATAGGTTGAATTAAGGTTTTTTCGTTACGAATTTTCAAGAAAGGAGAAACTTCTAAATCGTTTTTCATCTTGTCATTTTCGTTTTGAATTTTGTTTGTGCCAAGTAATACTAATTCTCCTGAATCAAATAACTGTTGTTCTTTATCTGCAGACTCTTTTATTTTTCGTTGGATAACTCCTTCTTTTAATTGTTTTAAAAAACCACCACCTTTTTCTATTAACTTAAAAACTTCTAGTGCTTTTTGAGCAAGTTGTTGGGTGATTGTTTCGATGTAGTATGCACCATTAGCGATGTTTTGTGCTTCTGCTAGTTCACTTTCTTGTTGTAAAATCAATAATTGATTTCTTGAAATACGCTCTCCAAATTCATTTGAGTGGTGGAAAATTTTATCATAGGAACTATTAGCTACAGTGTTTGTTCCTCCTAAAATAGCACTCATACACTCAGAGGTAGTGCGCAGCATGTTTACGTTATAATCATATAAAGTTTTATTACGTAAACTAGGTTGAGCGAAAATGTGAGCGGTTGCTTCAGTGTTGTATTCTTTTAAAAGAGCACTCCATAAAACTCTAAAAGCTCGTAGTTTGGCAATTTCAAAAAAGTAATTGCTCCCTACAGAAAAATTAAAATGAATATTTTTTGCTACTGAACCTCCGAAGTGGTTCAAATATTCGTTTGCGTGTGTAAGTGTATATGCTAATTGTTGAACGATGGTTGCTCCTGCATTTTGATAAATTGAAGTATCAACACAAATAGCATTTTTAGTAGTTTTTGTTATCTCTTCTAGTTGTGTATGGTCGTTTTTAAGGTTTGAGTACCAGTTTCCAGAACTCGCTAAGTTTCCTATAATGTCTATATTAAAAAAACAATTGTCAGAGTTTATAAAACTAGCTAATTCTTTGATGAATTCTGAGGATAAAAAACTGAAAGTAAAGTAAAGTAAAGTTTTTTGAGGGTCAATTCCTTTTAGTAAGGTTTTGTAGTCGAACTCTTTTTTCGCCTTAAATTCAACGGCGTTTGCTCCTCTTTGAATTGAGTCGATAGCAAATAAGTTTGCTTTTTCTTCATTTTCAATATTAATAGATTGGCAAATAGCAAAACCTTTGTTTGGAGTGTTAACTTTGGTGTTGGTTCTGTCTTCTTTAGTGTAAAAAGGTTTTACAGTAATACCTTCTTCAGTTTTCCATAAAAGGGTATCGTTATAATCGGCACCTTTTAGGTCTACTTGTATTTTTTGCTTCCATTTTGCGGGGGTAACACCTTGAAATTCGTTAAATAAATAGTTACTCATTACTTTTTATGGTATCAAATTCAATAATATAAATATCTTCATCTTCTTTCTTCATTAAGTATTTTTCTCTAGCATAGCGTTTTAGTTGAAGAGAGTCTTGTAGTTGCTGTATAGTTTTTTTATCTTTTTTTATTTTCTTTTCATGATAATCAATCCAACTTTTTAACTCGTTGATTTCGCTATTAAACTCTCTATGTGTAAGGTAAGAATTCTCATCAAAAAAAAGCATCCATACTACAAATACGGTGAGTATAATCACATAAATATTAGTAGCTATTTTAAAGGAAGGTTTGTTTTTTATTGATTTAAAACTCATGTTATAAACGGTCGTTAATTACAGTTCTTACAATGTCTATGGCAACAGTATTATATCTATCGTTAGGTATAATAATGTCAGCGTAATTTTTTGTAGGTTCAATAAATTGTTGATGCATGGGTTTTAAGGTGTTTTGATAACGGTTCAAAACTTCATCAACATCTCTACCTCGTTCTTTAATATCTCTTCTTACACGTCTAATCAAGCGTTCGTCAGCATCGGCATGAACGAAAATTTTTATGTCACACAAGTTACGAAGTTCTGTGCTATTAAAAATCAAAATCCCTTCAATAATAATAACTTTTCTAGGATGTGTTTTTATGGTGTCTTTGGTTCTGTTGTGAGCAACGAATGAATATACTGGTTGTTCAATAATGCATCCGTTTTTTAATTCAGATAGATGATCTACCATTAAATCAAAGTCGATTGCTCTGGGATGATCAAAGTTTATCTTAGTACGTTCTTCGTAAGTTAGATTATCTGTTTGCTTGTAGTAAGAGTCTTGAGAAATAACGCATACTTCGTCAGCAGGAAGTTCGTTTATTATTTGGTTTACTACCGTGGTTTTTCCACTTCCCGTACCTCCAGCAATACCGATAACAAATATATTTTTCATTAAATTTTTGTAAAAAATAGAGTTATGACAAATTTAGCAAATTAAGCGCATAAAAAAAGCGCTAACTTTTTGTTAGCGCTTTTAGTTTTGAGCCGATGGAGGGACTCGAACCCACGACCTGCTGATTACAAATCAGCTGCTCTAGCCAGCTGAGCTACATCGGCGTTTGCTTTAAAAGCGTGGCAAATATATAATGTTTTTTGAAACTGAAAAAACTTTTTTTAAAATTTTTTAAAGAGTGTTTTTTGTAATAGTTTTAGGTGTTTTTTAAGTAGTTGAATTAGAGTTTGTTTGGTTTTTAAGGGAGGTGTATTTTTTAAGAAAAGAAGTCGGGATGAGTGGATTCGAACCACCGATCTCTGGTCCCCCAGACCAGCACTTTAACCGGACTAAGCTACATCCCGATACTACAAATATATTTAAAAAAGAAAAAGTTCTAAGTAAATTACTTAGAACTTTATCAAGAATAAATATTATAATGAGAGTGGTAGTTGATGAAACTACTATTCTTATGTATATATTATAAACGAGCTTAAAGGTTGTTTATTGCTTAAGCTGTTAAAGGTTTTCCTTTTAAACGTTTTTCAATACGTTGTTTTACAGCTGTTAAACGCTTCATTAAGTCCATTAACGTGCTGTCTTTTGTTTGTTTATATACCTCATTAATCTCTAGAATCAGAGCTTTTGCTTCTCTAGAGGCTAGTATTCTATCACTAGTAGTAATAAATTTGAATTTTCTGTTTTCAAATTCTTCTGCCTTATTGATTAATTCTGAATTCATAAAATTTACCAATTTAAATTAAAATTTCTTTATTAGGTTTTGTCTGATAAAAGATATATGCCTAAAATAACTGGGGCGGCAAATATATAGGAAACTTTCTGTTTACAAACAAACAAGTCCATCAATTTGATTTATTAGTTAATAAGTTTTTTTTATAAGATAAAAAAACTTTTTTACACTATCTTATATCAGGTATAAGTATTATCTATAAATATAAATGTAACGATTTTATTTTGTTATTTCAAATTATTAGTAGAAAATTAACAGTTTTCACCCATTTATTTAATGGTTTTTTAAGGAATGGTAAGGTTTTAGTTTGAATACAGTATTTTTGTAGCGAGATAAAACATAGAACTAATATGAAGAAAATATTACTATTAATTTTTACTGTTTCAATACTGTCTTGCAAGAGTCAAGGTAAAAGAGCTGTTTTAGGAGAGTCTGATTTTCAGAAAGAAATGAATACTAAGTTTAAAGATGCTTCTAGGTCACCATTAACTAAAAAAGGATTGAAAGAGTTTAATGGGCTAAATTTTTTTCCTATTAATGAGAAGTATAAAGTAAATGCTAGTCTAGAATTGTTACCGAATGCTCCTGTTTTTAATTTTCCTACTACAACAGATAGGATAGTGTTATACAAAAAGTACGGAATATTATCTTTTTCTGTTGATGGAGAAGAGTTTGAGTTGGCAATTTATCAAGATGTAAAGCCTGATCCAGAATATGCTAACCATTTATTTTTACCTTTTTTAGATAATACGAATGGAAAAACGTCTTATAAAGGTGGTCGTTTTATAGATGTTTACACAACAGATATAAAGGATGATGGTACTATTGTAATAAATTTTAATGAAGCTTATAATCCTTACTGTGCATATAGTGATCGTTATTCTTGCCCAATTACACCAAGTGATAATTATTTAGATGTAGAAATTAAGGCAGGGGTGATGTCTTATGAAAAACCTAAGTAATAAAAAAAACCTGCATATGCAGGTTTTTTTTATTTAGAAGGAGGTGTTAAGCCTTCTTTACTATCTTGTTTGATAGCTTTTGCTAATGAGTCTAAATAAGACTCTCTTACTTTTAACTTGGTCTCTTTATGTGCTTTCTTATTTAGTTTAGAAAACATTTCAGCAACCTTTATAGCTGTTGGTAGTAAGTGTTCTTGAGGGACAACTTTATCCAAAAACCCCGCTGTAATAGCATTTTTAGGGTTGTATATTTCTGAGCAACTAACACTTCTTTCAAAATAAATAGGGGCTAAACGTGCTTTTGCAATTTCGATACCAGCATTATGCATGGTCATACCGATTAAAACTTCGTTCAATCCGATTTTAAAGTCACCTTCAATACCTAGCCTATAGTCAACAGATAGTAGTAAGAAGGCTCCTTTGGCAACGGCGTGCCCAGAACAAGCTGCAATTATTGGATAAGGGAAAGAAAGCATTCTGTGTGATAATTGAGATCCTTTGGTTACTAGTTCTAAAGCTGATTCAGGAGATTGTGTCATGCTTTTTAAATCGTAACCTGCAGAGAATATTCCTGGTTGTCCTGTTAATATTACTGGTTTTTCTTCTTTTTCAGCTTTATCAAAAGAGATGTTTAAAGCGTCAATCACTTCATGAGAAATAGCGTTAGCTTTTCCGTTTGTAATAGTAATTATTACGTAGCTGTCTTCTGATTTGTATTGTATAAGTTCGCTCATTTATTATATAAATTTTACTCACAAAGTGAGGTTGGTTTTAAAGTTGTGGTATTATTTAAATTGCTTGTGGACTCGTCCAAAGATAATTTACTAAGTAAATGCCTGCAAAAACAGCTAAAAATCCGATGATAAAGCTTCCTATAGTGTATAGTGTAAAAGAGGTAAAATCGCCAGATTTTAAAAAGACGTGATTTTCATAAGCAAAGGTTGAAAAAGTGGTAAATCCACCACAGAAACCAGTAGCTAATAATAGGGTGTGGTTTTGTGTTAATGTATCATTTTTGGCAGCAAGCCCTAAAATAATACCAATAAGTAAGCTCCCAAGAATATTCGTCGTAAAAGTTCCATAAGGAATTCCTGTTTGTGAACTGTTTAAAGCTTTTCCGATAATATATCGTAATACACTTCCTGTTCCGCCACCTATAAAAACTAATAATAATTGTTTCACAAAAATATTTCTAAGTTAATAGCTTGGTTTTACTCTCTTATTGAAAGAAATGTTGTAAAAATCTTTACAAGAGCTTTTCATATCATTGCGAAAATAAGAAAACCTCACAAATTTGTGAGGCTTTACTTATGTATAAATTGTATAATTGTTTATAATTCTACATCATCAGTATCTGTCCAATTCCATTTTCCAGTGATGATTCCATTTTTTACGGTAACAATACCAGGGTTAGCTCTAATTACTGTTTTTAAAGCAGTTTCATCACAAAACCCAAAAGTGTATGGTAGTCCAAAATTTTGTTGGGTAGCTGCTAAATCTTCAATATAATCAGCTGTTAGTACGTAGACTTTATAACCTTGTTCGCTAGCTTGTTTTGCAATTTTAGAAACATCAGCAATACCTTCTTTTTCTGTTTTCTTTAAATTAGACATAATAACAAGCATTGCTTTTTCTTTTGCTAACATTTCGTCTAACTTGTCGCCTTCATCTGTTTCGATCATGAAATCATGTATAGGAGGAAGCTCGTCGCTATCTTCTGGGTATTCCATTCCTTTAGCAATATCTGTTCCTATAGAATAAGCTCTAAAATCAATAATTGGTAAATGTTGTAAAACATAATAAGTTACAATTAGTGCTAGAAAGACAGAACTAAAGGTTGTTAAAGAAGCAAACTTATTTGAAATTATAGGTTTAATATGTTTAACTCCTAAAATAAGAATAACAATAAAAACCATAAAAACAACATTCTTGTAAAATGTTTCTCCTGGAGTTAGCTTTAAAGCATCGCCAAAACAACCGCAATCTGTAACTTTATTGTAGGTGTATGAATACCAGGTTAAGAATAAGAATATTAGGTTTATACCGAATAAACTCCAAACGGTAAATTTTGCTTTATAGCCTACTAAAAGCATAATACCTAAAACTAATTCGGTAACAATTAAAAGAATTGAGAATGGTAAAGCATAAGGAATTAAAAATTCTAAATTTAATACATCGGCACCAAAGTATTCTTCAAATTTATATTGAGATCCAATAGGGTCTACCAATTTTACAAATCCAGAGTAAATAAAAAGGAGACCTACTAGTACTCTTGAAATATGTGTTAACATTTTTAAAATCATAGGGGTGTTTTTTAGGTTAATTATCTGATTCAGAAAAGTGAATCATGGCAAAAATAGCATAATTAATCATATCTTGATAATTAGCGTCAATTCCTTCAGAAACTAGGGTTTTGCCTTGATTGTTTTCAATTTGTTTTACACGGAGTAATTTTTGTAGAATTAAGTCAGTTAACGAAGAAATTCTCATATCTCTCCAAGCTTCACCATAATCATGGTTTTTGTTTTCCATTAATTCTTTGGTAACCTTTATATGTTTATCATATAAGTTTGTAGCCTCTTTTGTTGTTAGATCAGGTTGCTCAACAATACCTAAATCAATTTGAATTAATGCCATTACCGAATAATTGATAATACCAATAAACTCTGATTTTTCTCCTTCATCAACTTTTCGTTCAGTGTTTTCTTGTAATTGTCGTATACGTTGAGCTTTTATAAATATTTGATCAGTTAATGATGGAAGTCTTAAAATTCTCCAAGCACTACCATAATCACTCATTTTTTTTACAAACAAACTTCTACATTCTTCAACTACAGTATCATACTGTTTAGAGGTGTTTTGCATTTTTCTTATTTAAAAGTATTCGACCAAAAATAGTAAATATTACAAGCTTTTCATTTATTTTTACTTGGAAATTTAGTGTGATGACAATTAATTGTAAAGGAACCTTGGTAGATTTGACTAAGCCTAAGGTTATGGGGATTTTAAATGTAACTCCTGATTCTTTTTTTGATGGTGGTAAGTATAAAAATGAACGTGATATACTGTTGCAAACGGAAAAGATGTTGCATGGTGGTGCTACGTTTATTGATGTTGGTGCGTATTCTTCGAGACCTGGAGCAAAACATATTTCAGAAGAAGAGGAGCTGCAAAGAATGATTCCTGTGGTTGAGCTGTTAATTAAAAACTTTCCTGAAATTCTTATTTCAGGAGATTCTTTTAGAAGTAGAGTAGTAGAAGAATCGATATATGCAGGAGCTACCATGATTAACGATATCTCTGGAGGAAAGATGGATAAGCAAATGTTTGAAACAGTAGCAAAATTGCAAGTTCCATATATAATGATGCATATGCAAGGAACACCACAAAGTATGCAACAAAATCCGCAATATGAAAATGTGGTTACAGAAGTAATTTCTTTTTTTGCAGAACAACTTTTTAAGCTTAGAGCTTTAAAAGTAAATGATGTACTAATTGATGTTGGTTTTGGTTTTGGAAAAACGCTCGATCAAAACTATAAGTTACTTAAAGAATTATCGTTGTTTAAAAGTTTAGAAGCACCTATTTTAACAGGGGTTTCTAGAAAGTCGATGTTATATAATTTGTTAAATATAACACCACAAGAAGTTTTAAATGCTACGACTGTAGCAAATACAGTTGCTTTGTTAAATGGAACACATATTTTAAGAGTGCACGATGTAAAGGAGGCTGTTGAAGCAGTTAAAATTGTGGAACAGTTGTAATAAAATCATTACATTTACTTATTAAGTTATGTGTAGTGCCTACTAATTTGTTTTTAAAAGGCTAAAAAAACTTCAAAAAATTAATGAACTTGGATTTTATTGACTTTTCATTCCTTGATGTGTTAGATATATTTTTAGTAGCAGTGCTACTTTATTATATCTATAAATTATTAAAAGGAACAGTCGCTATTAATATTGTAATAGGAATTGCTTTTATATTTTTGATATGGAAGGTAACACAGGCTTTACATATGGAAATGTTAAGTGGAATTTTAGGTTACTTACTTTCAGGTGGGGTCATTGCACTTATTATTGTGTTCCAACAAGAAATTCGAAAGTTTTTATTAATGATTGGAACTACTAATTTTTCAACAAAAAAAGGTTTTTTAAATCAGTTGAAGTTTTTAAAAACAGAAATTCATTCTGAAACAGATGTTGAAACTATTTTAATGGCTTGCGCTAACTTATCGAAAACAAAAACAGGAGCATTATTAGTTATTGAGAAAACAAATAATTTAGATTTTTTAATTAATACTGGAGATAAGATGAATGCCTTGGTTAATGAAGTTATTATTGAGAGTATTTTTTATAAAAACAGTCCGTTACATGATGGTGCGACAGTTATTCGTGACAATTATATTGTGGCAACTCGAGTAATATTACCAGTTTCTAACAGTACTAAAATACCTTCAAGGTTTGGGTTACGTCACAGAGCGGCTATTGGTGTTAGTGAAAAAACCGATGCAATTTGTTTATTGGTTTCAGAAGAAACAGGAGAGATTTCGTATATAAAAGATGGAGAATTTGTATTGTACAAGTCATTAGAAGAGCTCCATAGAAAATTAGAAAAAGATGTAATGGCATAAAAAAACTCGCAATTTGCGAGTTTTTTTTATGATCTGTCCAAAAGATTATTGAGCAGGAGCCATTTTAGATTGAATAGCAGTCATAACTTCACTAAACTTTACAGCATCTTCTTGGCTTAAGTTACCAAGAATATCTTGTGACTTTTTAGCTAACTCAACACCTTTTTGAGCTAATTCAGAATTTTTTACAACATCACCTTTTGCATCAATGTATGTTTTAGCATACTCAGCATAAGATTGTAAGTATTCACCTACTTTTGGATCTTCAAATTCAGGAATTTCAACACCTTCGATTGTAGAACCTACAGCTTTAGCAGCTTCTTCAGTAGCCTCTTTAGCTTCTTCTGTTGCTTTAGTTGCAGCTTCTTTAGCTTCTTCAGTAGCTTTTTCTACAGTTTCTACAGCATCTTTAGCTTCCTCTTTAGTATTTTTACATGATGTTGCTAATAAAGCACCAACAACAAATACTGATAAAATTACTCTTTTCATCGTTTATTGATTTTTAGTTTTTAAGATTGAATAACAAATGTACTACTTTGATTGATGTAAACAAATTTATTTACACCACTGTTTCATTATTAAACTGTTTTTCGTACAAATTCTTATAATAACCCTCATGTTTTTTTAATAATTGTGTATGATTTCCTTTTTCAACAATGCAACCTTTGTCCATAACGATAATCATATCTGCTTTTTTAATGGTCGCTAAACGATGTGCAATTACAATAGAAGTCCTGTCTTTGGTGATTTCATCAGTTGCGTATTGAATCATTTGTTCAGAATGTGTGTCAACTGATGAGGTAGCCTCGTCTAAAATTAAAATACTTGGCTTACTAACATAGGCACGTAAAAAGGCAATTAATTGACGTTGACCTGAAGATAACATGCCCCCGCGTTCTTTTACATTATAATGATAGTTGTTAGGAAGAGTCATTATAAACTTGTGAATCCCTATCTGTTTTGCTGCTATTTGAACTTCTTCAAAAGAAATGTTTTCATTGTTTAAAGTAATGTTGTTTAAAATACTATCTGAGAATAAAAATACATCTTGTAATACTACAGCTACTTTTTGACGTAAAGAAGTTATTTTGTAATCTTGAACAGGAATGTTATCAATAGATATTTCACCACTATCTATTTCGTAAAAACGATTTATAAGATTAATTATGGTTGATTTACCTGCACCTGTAGCTCCCACAATGGCAACTGTTTGTCCTTTTTTAACATTAAAACTAATTCCTTTTAAAATTTCTGCTCCTTTTATATAGCTAAACCGTACATCTTTAAAGTCAATAGTTCCTTGTATGTTATTAGCAGTAATCGTTCCATTTTTGTCTATAGAACTTTCAGTATCTATTATATTAAAAACACGTTCACCAGCTACAATTCCCATTTGTAGTTGATTAAACTTATCAGCTATTTGCCTTAAAGGTCTAAAAAGCATTTGAGCCATTTTTATAAAACCAATAATGGCACCAACACTTACAGCTTTGTCTTCAACAACTTGTAAACCACCATACCATACAATTAAGCCTATTGCTATTGAAGATAGTATTTCGGCGATAGGGAAGAAAATAGAGTAGTACCATACGGTTTTAACATGTGCTTTTTTATGTTTATTGTTAATATCAATAAAATTTTTGTACTCAATTTTTTCTCTATTAAAGAGTTGGACAATTTTCATTCCTGTAACTCTTTCTTGTACAAAACTGTTTAGGTTTGCTACTTGGTTACGAACATCTTGAAAGGTAGATTTAATTGCTATTTGAAATAGTTTAGTAGCGTAAATTAACACAGGTAGAGTTGCAAGTGCGATTAATGCTAGCTTCCAGTTTGTATAGAACATTACCATGATTACTACAATCATTTTTAAAACATCGCTAACAATCATAAAAACACCCTGTGTAAAAAAATTAGCAATGGTTTCTATATCTGAAACAACACGAGTTACTAACTTTCCAACTGAAGAGTTATCAAAATACCCCATTTTAAATTGAAGTATTTTCCTAAAAGTTTTAGCCCTTATATCTCTAATAATATGTTGCCCTACCCAGTTTGCATAATAGATAAAACTAAACTGAAATAATACTTGAATAAGTAAAACAACAATCATGGCAATTGTAAAATACAACAGCCTTGTAATGTCTTTGGTTACTGTAAAGTCGTCTATGGCCGTCATTAAAATGACAGGAGTTAGTACCGCAAATCCTGCTAGTAAAATGGTAGATAATGCCGCAATTATAAATCGTACACGGTATTTTTTTGCAAAACTCATAAGTCGTGCAAAAATTTTAATATCAAATGCTTTTCCTGTTGTTTTGCTCACTATATATAGTCGTATTTTACTTTTGTTAAAAATAAACCTTTTGCAGGAACTGACACTCCTGCTTTGCTTCGATTTTTACTTTCTATAATGTTTTTAAAATCATCTAAAGTTATTTTTTCTAAACCAACCTCAATCAAGGTACCTACTATAGCACGAACCATGTTTCTTAAAAAACGATTAGCACTAATATGAAAGGTTAGTTCATTTCCACTTTTTATCCATTTTGCATTAGTTACTGTGCAATTAAACGTATGTACATCTGTTTTTACTTTTGAAAAACATTTAAAATCTTCATAATCATAAAGAATTGTAGCAGCTTTATTCATCAATTCTATGTTTAATTGCTGGCGGTGTAATTGCCAAGTAGTATCTAACAAAAACGGATTTCTACCTAGCCAAATTTTGTATTCATAGCTTCTGCTAAGTGCATCAAAACGAGTATGAGCATCGTTATGCATTAATTGTGTATTAAATATAACGATGTCATCGGGCAAAATAGCGTTCAACTTGTAGGTGAAATTATCGTTTAGTAGAGTTTCTACATCAAAATGAGCAAACATTTGAGAGGCATGTACACCTGCATCTGTTCTTCCAGCTCCTACAATATTTATTTCTTTTCTTAAAATAGTGCTAATAGCCTTATTTATTTTTTCTTGAACTGAAATTGCGTGTGGCTGTATTTGCCATCCATGATAATTTTTTCCGTTGTATGCTAATTCAATAAAATACCTCAAGAAGTGTAAAGATTTTAAATAGCTAAATTATAAAATTATAACTTGAAATGTACTAGATAGGAGGTGAAATAATGTTTTTGAGATTTATTAACATATGTTAACAGGTTAACTGAATGTTTGTGTTATTTTTGTTCACTTTTAAAATAAGATAGTGAATTCCCCTTAGTATAAAGAAATCCATGATGTAATGTCGTGGATTTTTCCTTTTTAATTCATTAGTTTTGTTTTAATGAAGAAAATTTTACTCCTTTCCGATACACATAGTTTTATTGATAATCAAATTTTAAAGTTTGTAAAGCAAGCTGATGAGGTTTGGCATGCAGGTGATATTGGAGATTTACAGGTTACTGATAGAATAAAAAGCCTAAAGCCACTTAGAGCGGTGTATGGAAATATTGACGATAAAAACGCTAGGGCAGAATTTCCGTTAGACAATAAGTTTATAGTTGATGGTATTTCGGTTTGGATAACTCATATTGGAGGCTATCCGAATAAATACAATCAACGGGTTAGAGAAGAGTTAAAAAGTAAAACACCTCAATTGTTTATTTGTGGACATTCACATATATTAAAGGTTCAGTACGATAAAAAACTAAATTTACTTCATTTAAATCCAGGAGCTGCAGGAAACCATGGGTTCCATAAGGTTAGAACGATGTTACGTTTTGAAATAGATAATGGTAGTGTGAAAAATATGGAAATTATTGAGCTAGCTAACAGAGGTTAATTTATTGAGTTTTTTTTCTTTACTAAGTATAGGAACAGCAATATGTATAGAAGTACCTACATTTATTTCAGACTTAATGGTTAGTTTACCATCCATCATATGAATTCTAGCTTCAACTTGATTAAGACCAATACCATCAGAAAAAGAGGAAGACGAGGTAGAAAATCCTACCCCATCATCCTTAACGAGAACGGTTAGTTGATTCTTCTCTTCCTTTAAATCTATTTGCGCATGTTTAGCTTTACTGTGCTTCAAAATATTATTGATTAATTCTTGAATCACATTAAATATTTTTATTTCAAATTCCTGATTATATCTGTTGATGTTTTTTGCAGAAACTTCAAGTTTTAACTGGCTGTTAGAATATTTTTTAACAACGTCTTTAATTGCATATTCTAACCCAAATTTTAGTAAAATAGAAGAAACTAAATTGTGAGACAAGTCTCTTACTTTTTGCGACGCTTCAGAAATTATAGCTTGTGTTTTTTCTATTTCTTGAGGGGTGTCTCCATTAAATTGTTTTTTTGTAGCAGTTAAATGCATGTTTGCCGATGAAAGTAGCGCGCTAACATTATCATGCAGTATTTCTGCAATAAGTTTTCGTTCGGTTTCTTTTCCGTCTATGGTAGCGTTAAGAATTTTAACCTGTGCTTCAGACCTTACCTTCTCAAGGTTTTGTTGTTGTATAAGTTTACTTTCAGAAAGTTTAAGACGTAGGTTTTTTTGACGAAGCTTGTAGTTGTAAATGATTACTCCAGAAACTATTAAAACTAAAAAACTCAAAGCTCCAAATAGCATAGATGTTTTAGCTTCTTGAGCTTCTTCTAGTTTTCGTTGTTCTTCTACTAAAGCTGTTTTTTCTTTTTCTAAGTTAAGTTCGTGTTTTGTGTAAATTTCATCAACAATTCTTCTTATTTCAATATCTCTTAAATCATCCTTAATGTTGTAAGATTTTTCTTGATAATCATAGGCTCTGTAGTCTTTTTGTAAATATAAAGTATATGCTAAGTTAAAATATAGAAATTCTTTGTATTTGGTAGCCCTATCACTTGAGTCAAGTTTTATTAAATCTAAACCATCTAAGTAAATCTTTTTTGCCTTTTCGTAATTTTTTTGTTCTAAATAAATGCTGGCTAAATTACCAAGTGCAGCAGACTCTAAAACTTTTTTATTTGCTTTCTTGTATATTTTTATTGCTTCTAAAGAGTATTCTCTAGCTAAATCGTAAATAGAGTCTTCTCTATATATGTTAGATAAGTTGGTGTATGAGCTTGCTTTGGTAGTGAGATTTTGCTGATTAAAAGAGTTGCTAGCTAGTATTTCTTTATAGTACTTAATGGCGCTATCTTTCTCTTTGGAAATATGAAACTGCCCACCAATACGTAAAAGTATCTTGTTTATGTTAAAACTGTTTTCGGCTGTACTTAAGTGCTCACTTTTAAATGAAGAATCAGACTTAAAATTTGTTAAAGCTTTTTTATAATATATTATAGCTTTTTTATGGTCATTTATTTGTCTGAAAATATTTCCGATTAGAAATGAAGTTTTATATTTCAATTCAAAATGACCTAATGAATCTGTTTCAGAGAGTATTTTTAGGCTTTTTTCTAATGAAATACTATATTTTTCGTTTTTAAAAAGTTCTTTTGCTTTTTTATATTCATCATACAAGTGTTCTTCTTTTTCCTGACTGTAAGAAAAAGAAGTAAAAGCTATCGTGATTATTATAAAAAAGAGCAAAGATCTTTTGTGCATTTTCTTTATAAAATATATTAAAGTATATCTACAATAATGGACTTTGGTTTTCTGTCAATAGCTAATTCATCTTCTGTTCTACTAGCATATTTATGATTTACAAAATCTAATTTTAACATTTTAGACTCAGAGTTCATTTCTAATTCTCTTGAAAATGTTTTTTGATCTGAGGTACCATTTGATAAATGAACTTCATAAGTTTCAATATCTTCATTATAAACGAAATCTGTTGTTACATTATCATTGATAGTAAAATCTAATTGATATGTTCCGTCACCATTTGCTGTAATACTATATGAGTTTAAAAACTCAGTAATTCCCTTAGCAAATGTAATGTTTTCGTCTTCAATGTATATGTTAGTTCTTTTTCCTTTATTAGCTTCAAAAAAACCAATTTTTAAATGATCGTTTTCAATAGAAAAATCATTAGAGTGTTTTGTGGCTGTTTTTTGTGCAGTTTCAGCTAAAACAATTTCTTTAGAGTTGTCTACATTAGTCAATGTAGTTACATCGGTATTATTAGTTGTATTGAAATCGATAGAGTAGGCCCCAGTTGCATCTCTTTTAAGAGTGTATGATTGTAATAAGTTTCCAGGACTATTCTCTATAACTTCCGTTTCGTTAGAAGAACAAGAAGCAAAAATAACACTAAGGCTCAAAGCAAGGAAATAAGGAGTAAATTTTTTCATGACTTATGGTGTTTATTATTGAGATTTAGATTTTTTAAAAAAAATAGCGATGTACTTAGGATAGATGTTAAGAGACGGGGGACGATATCTCTTAGGGATAAAAGAAAACAAAATGAAGGGGTTTTCTATACTATGTTAAATAACGCGTACATCGCTATTGGGTTTATTGTTAGTAGCAGTTGATTAGCGATGCATGAAGTGTATAGACTCGGGGGGCTTCTTAATCTGGGGGACTAAAGAAAATTTGAAGGGTTGATTATGTCTTTACACTATTTTGTTTCTCACGGCATACATCGCTAAACCTACTACATTTTTTACTTTTAATTTTTTATATAAATTACTTCTATATGTTTCTACTGTTTTAATACTGACATTTAGTTTTTTTGCAATTTCACTGGAGCTTTTCTCTTTAGCAATTAATCTTAATACAGCAACTTCCCTCTCAGTTAAGTCTCCATGCAAAAACTCAGGTTCATCTTCATCTTTTACATCTGAAGCATATAAATCTAATAATTTTACTTTAATATCTTCACTAATATATTGTATGCCGTTGTGAACAACTTTTATGGCATCAATTATTTGCTCATTAGCTCGACTTTTATCTACAAAACCATTAGCTCCTAGTGCTATCATTTCTTGAACAATTTTTGGGTCGCTTAAACCAGAAAGTATAATTGTTTTAATTTTTGTGTTACGTTTTTTAAACGTTTTTAAAACTTCAATACCATCCATTTCAGGCATATTAATATCTAAAACTAATACATCTGCTGTATTTTTAGAAGACCAGTTTACCACTTGTCTACCAGTTAAAGAATATCCCTCTACTTCAATGTCGTCTTCAGTATTTAATAAAGCAATGACCCCGTCTATTAAAATCTTATGGTCATCTGCTATGTGAACTTTTATCTTGTTGTAATTCATGGTTGTTATTACAGTTACAAATTTATGAGGTTAAAAGAGTGTGTGCAATACACAATATCCCTAATCGTTTCATTAATGACTCAGGGTTAACCCTGAGTTTTTTTTAACATTTATTTAACATTTAAAGCTGTAAGCCTTGAATATCCTGAGAAACAAAAATAAAAAACCGGGATTTAAATCCCGGTTTTTTTCGCACTAAATATACTAAGATGTTAGGTTTATCGTAATCTATCTACAGATTTTACAAGATCTTCATCCTTCTTAATGGCTCTGTTTGCTAAAACTAACAGCAAAATAACAACGATAGGAAAGAACATCCCAATACCTTTCTCAGAAACCGAAGCTTCTCCAGATAATGTTTGTGATAAATATATCAATAGTCCTAATAAAAAAAGGTTTATCAAAATGTTTAAACGGTTTAGTACAAATTGTAACTGACGATTTTTAAATAAAAATATTGTTACAATAGCTACTAAAGCTGAGATAAAAAATAAAACAGGAACACTTTTTTCTAAGATTGAGTTCCCAGGAAGTAAATCTAAAACATATACAATATTAGTTTGGGAGTTACTCCAAAGACTAAATAAAAAAGGCAATCCTCCAGAAATAATTCCTGCTACTAATAAGTATATAGATTGTATTCTTTGTATCATAATTTTTTATCGGGTAGCAAATGTAATACTTCTTTTTTTAAAAAGAAATATTAGAAGTTAAAATATTTGTATATATTTGCCTTGTATGTAACCGCACAAAATTATTATATAGCCCCTATATAATTAGCACTCAAAACAAAACTTAATACAATATAATTCTTTACACATAAAGAATTTTAGTAACTTAATTATTTAACGAATGTTCGATATTTCGGAATTAAAAACTAAAAAATTAGCTGATTTACAAGTTATTGCTAAATCAATAGGATTAACAAAGATTAGTCAACTAAAAAAACTAGACTTAGTATACAAAATTTTAGATGCGCAAGCTGAAGCAAGTGCTAATGAGGCTAAACCTGCACCTAAGGCAGAAAAACCAAAAAGGAAAAGAATTACTAAGACAGAAGCTAAAGATACTGCTACAACTGTTGATGAAAAGCCAGAGAGTAAAGTTGTTAACGAGCCAGAAGTAAAAAAAACTCCAGAAAAAGTAGCTTCAGAAAAAAAGGAAGTTGTTAATAAGCCAAAAAAGAGGCCAGAAGAGAAGAAGCAAGTTCAAGCTTCATCAGATGATAAAAAACAGCAACAGCCTCAACAACAAAAGCAACAGCATAATAAAAACCATAACAGAGGTAATAAGCACAATAAAAATCAGAATACGAATAAACAACACCACAAGAGTGGTAACAAGTATCGCGATCCAGATTTTGAATTTGATGGAATCATTGAAAGTGAAGGTGTATTAGAAATGATGCCTGACGGGTACGGATTTTTACGTTCTTCTGATTATAACTATCTATCATCACCTGACGATATTTATGTATCACAATCTCAAATAAAATTATTTGGATTAAAAACAGGAGACACTGTTCGTGGTAATGTACGTCCTCCAAAAGAAGGAGAAAAGTACTTCCCGTTAATTAGAGTTTCAAAAATTAATGGATTAAACCCAAATATTGTTCGCGATCGCGTTTCTTTTGAACACTTAACTCCATTATTTGCTGAAGAAAAATTTAATTTAGCAGAAAAAGGAAGTTCATTATCAACTAGAATTATCGATTTGTTTTCTCCAATAGGAAAAGGACAACGTGGTATGATTGTAGCACAACCTAAAACGGGTAAAACTGTGCTATTGAAAGATGTGGCAAAAGCTATTGCAGCAAATCACCCTGAAGTATATCAAATAGTTTTATTAATTGATGAGCGTCCTGAAGAAGTTACTGATATGCAACGTAGTGTACGTGGTGAAGTAGTTGCTTCTACTTTTGATGAGCCAGCAGATAAACATGTTCGTGTTGCTAACATTGTGTTAGAAAAAGCAAAGCGTTTAGTAGAGTGTGGTCATGATGTAGTGATTTTGTTAGACTCTATTACACGTTTAGCAAGAGCTTACAATACAGTAGCACCAGCATCGGGTAAGATTTTATCAGGAGGTATTGATGCGAACGCATTACACAAACCAAAACGTTTCTTTGGAGCGGCTCGTAATATTGAAAATGGTGGTTCATTAACTATTATTGCTACTGCACTTACCGAAACTGGTTCTAAAATGGATGAGGTTATCTTTGAAGAATTCAAAGGAACAGGTAACATGGAGTTACAATTAGAACGTAACATAGCAAACCGTAGAATTTACCCTGCAATTGACTTAATTAAGTCAAGTACACGTCGTGATGATTTATTATTAGACGAAAAAACAGTACAACGTATGTGGGTATTACGTAAGTATTTAGCAGATATGAACCCTATTGAAGCAATGGAGTTTATACAGGATAGAATTAAAAGATCATTGAATAACGATGAGTTCTTGATTTCAATGAACGGATAATCGTTAGTATATAAAATAAAAAATCCCGCTTTTTGCGGGATTTTTTATTTTGGGTATATCATAAAATCCAATGGAACGTCAAACTCATGAGTATCTTCTATTTTTTTGATAGGAGGAAAGAAATTAAGTCCAACAGTTCGAGTATCTTCTCTACACTCTGATAAAAATCGATCATAAAACCCTTTTCCGTAACCAACTCGGTATTTTTGTTCGTCAGAAATTAACATGGGAACAAAAACTAAATCGATATCTTTTACATTAGCTTCTTCCGCATTTACAGGTTCTGGAACTCCAAATTTATTGAGTTCAAGTTTAGTGTCTTTTTCAAAATAGAAATGAGAAAGAGTATCATCTTCAAAATTACAACGACTAACAATAATTTTTTTTCCTTTTTCTCTAAAAAAATCGATGATAGGTTTTGTGTCCACTTCATTAAACTTTCGCATGGACAAAAACAAATGTACAGTACGAACATCACTAGTTTGTAACTCGAATATTTGTTGATAAATACTTTTCTGTAGTTTTTCTTTTTCTACTTCAGTAAGTATGTTTCTCTTTTGTTTGTATAGTTTTCTAAGGTCAGGTTTAAGCATTGGGTTACAACGATTTTAATTCTTCTTTAAGTTTTTTAGTTAATCCTTTAACTATAAGTTCGTATGAGTAATCAATCAATTCAAAAACAAAAGTATCAGAAACATCATTGTTTAAAGTAACTGTATTCCAATGTTTCTTACTCATATGAAATCCTGGGTTAATACTTTCGTACTCGGTTCTTAATTCTAGGGCACGTTCAGGGTCACATTTTAAATTAACCTTAGGTTTATGTTGCTCCCAACTATCTAACCCCGATAAAGCAAACATTTTATTCATTACTTTAAACACTAAAACATTATCATCAAAAGGAAAGTGTTCAGTAACTCCTTTTTTGGTAATGCAATAGTTGCGAAATTCTTCAATATTCATTCTTTTTATTTTTATAGGATGTAAAAGCTAAGAAAATAATAGACATAAAGCTAAGTAATAAGAAAAAGTATTTAAAAATATTTACGAATATGAAAAATTCAAAGCCTCTACGCATGGAGTATTTGTCAGCTTTTTCTTGAAGTAATATTAAAGCATCATGGTTATCTATGTAATAATATAAAGAGAAAGAAAAAGCAAAAATGAATAATAATTTAAATGTTTTATAATATTTCTTCATTACAGCTAGTTATTCAATTAAATTTTGAGTTGATTCAGGAATTTTTAATGCAGAATAGTCTAGTTTCCATCCAATAGTTTCTACTAAGTTTTGCATTAGAGTAACAGCTTCCAAAGCTTCCTTGTTTGCTGTTTGCATTAGGTTGCTTTCAGGTATTTTTTGAAGAATATGCTCTTTGGCCTCTTTGTTTACTTCGGTTAAATCTTCTGAGCTAAACTTGTTAAGTAATCCGTTTTGAATATCATAGAAACGTAAATTAGGTTCTATTGAAAATACTTCGGGTTGTGGAAATTGAGATAAAATCAATACCTTTTTCTTCGTGTCGGTATGCATTTTTATTTTTCTAAAATCAAAACCAATATGCACTTTGGCATTAATTAGAATAATGGCTTTTTTCTTACTGGTAACAAGTCCTAAAAATTTTTCTCTAGTATTTTCATGATGGTATATCTCAGCAAATTCCCCTTCAACAGTAATCAGTTTAGATACTTTTTTAATTTTATCTAACAAAACTACCGATTGTTTTTCGGTTAAATTTTTTCTTCTTACTGAGGTGAATTTTTTTAAAATGTAATAGGATATGATAGCACCTCCAGCTAAACCTAAAAAAAGTAATTCCATAACAACGAATTTACATAAAATAGGTAAAGCATAAAAAAGAGAATAAATAATAAGATAGTTTTTATCATAAAAGCAAGCTAAGGATAGTTATTTTGTATTTTTATTCCCCGAAAACATAAGTGTTTATCTGAGTTTAATAAAAAAAGCTACTAATGAAGTCAGGAAGTACAACAGAAAAAGAACTAAAAGAACGTATAAAAGAGTTAACCTGTCTTTATGAGGTAACGTCTTTAATAATAAATGCCAACCTTGATCAAGTAGCTATTACTTTAAAAGCAATTGCAAAAAGTTTAAAAAGAGCATTACAGTTTCCCAAAAACACTCGAGTTTTTATTGATATAGAGGAATATTCTGAAGAAAAAAGTAAAACAGAGGAAGAACTTTGTATAATTTCAAGTACTATTCCGGTATTTAATATACCTAAAGGAAAAATATCAGCATTTATAAAAGGTAAAAAACTTAAAGATAACTTATATCTAAAAGAAGAAAAGGAACTGTTTGATACCGTAGCTAAAAAAATAGGAGGACTTTTAGAACGTATTGAAATAAAGAATAACGAATTATCAATGAGGCGTAAAATGGAACACGCCGATCGTTTATCAATTTTAGGAGAACTAACAGCAGGAATTGCCCATGAGTTAAATACCCCGCTAGCTAATATTTTAGGTTACTCAGAGTTATTAAAAGCTGATATGCATAATAATGAAAAGGCCTTAGCGGATGTAGAAAAAATTATTCAAAGCGCAATTTTTTCAAGAGAAGTAGTGAAGAAGCTAATGTATTTTGCTTGTGAGATGCCACAAGAAATGAAGGAAGTAAATATTATTCCAAGCATAAAAGATGCTATAAATTTACTGGACGCTACTTTTAGAAGACAATCTGTAAAGTATTTAGTAAAAGTAGAAGAGTCTGAATTATGGTTGCGAGCAGATACGGTTCAGCTTACTCAGATTATTTTTAACTTAATTATAAATGCTATTTACTTTTCACCAAAAGAAGGGCTAGTTACCATTGAAACATTTCAAACAGGTAAAGAAGTAGTTTTAAGAATTTCAGATGAAGGCATAGGGTTAAGTGATGAAGCTCTTGAAAAAGTGTTCCAACCTTTTTTTACCACGAAACCAACAGGAGAAGGAACAGGTTTAGGATTGAGTGTAGTGCATGGTATTGTATCAAGTCATAAAGGAACAATAACAGCTAAAAATGGCATTGAAAAAGGTGCTATCTTTGAGGTTAGGTTACCAAAATAAAAGAAATGCCGTTAAAAAAGGAAAATATATTAATAGTAGATGATGATGTTCATATCTTAGAATTGTTGCATAGACACTTACAATCTTGGAATTATCACACCTACAAAGCAGTATCGGTTAAAGAAGCAGTCACAATTTTAAGAGATACTGCAATAGACTTGTTAATTACAGATTTAAAAATGCCTGAAGTAGACGGGTTTGAACTTGTTAAGTTTGTTTCAGAGCATTATCCAAAGTTACCTAAACTTATAGTAACAGGATATCCATCAGTACAAGACTCACTTGAAGCTATTAAATCTGGTGTAGTAGCATATCTAACAAAGCCGTTTACTAAAGAAGAGTTGAAAACAGCAATGGATGATGCTTTGAAAAAATCAGAAATAAGCCAAAGAAAGGTTCCTCAAGAGAAAGAAAAAAAGAACTTTTATGGAGACATGATAGGAGCTTCAGAAAAGATTAATGAAATTTTTCAAATAATAGATCGTGTAAAAAATAATAAGGTAACGGTTTCTGTTAAAGGGGAGAGTGGAACGGGAAAAGAATTGGTAGCGCGCGCAATACATTATGAAGGGAAGTTTGCTAAAGAACCATATATAGCTGTGAACTGTGGCGCAATACCAGAGAATTTATTAGAATCTGAGTTGTTTGGTTATGTTAAAGGAGCTTTTACTGGGGCAGAAAGTAACAGAAATGGTTTTTTTCAAGCAGCAAATGGAGGGACTATATTTTTAGATGAAATAGGTAACGCTTCTTTAAATGTGCAGTCAAAACTGTTAAGAGCTTTACAAGAAAAAGAAGTGGTAAAAGTTGGAGCTCAAAAAGCGGAGAAAGTAGATGTTAGAATTATTGCAGCAACTAACAACAACTTAAAAGAAATGATTCAAAAAGGAACATTTCGAGAAGATTTGTTTTATAGGTTAACGGTAGTAGAAATAGAGGTACCATCTTTACGAGAAAGAAAGGATGATATTTCTATGCTAGTAGAAAAATTTCTTTTTAAGTATGGTGTTGAGTATAAAGATAAGTTCATAAAAATAAGCCCTAAAGCTTTAGATGTGTTAAAACGATATAATTGGCCTGGGAATATTAGAGAGTTAGAAAACATAATACAGCGTGCAGTAATTATGTGTGATCGTATAGTTGAGGTAGAGCATTTACCGGATTCGCTAAAATATAATGTCGATTTTTCAGAAGAAGGATTAATATCTTTAAAAGAAATGGAAAAACGTCACATACAACATGTATTAAATGCTACTAATAACAATAAAACAAAAGCAGCAAAAATCCTTCAAATAGATCGTAAGACTTTACGAGAAAAGTTAAAAGAATAAATATTTTTTTGGGTGTTTTTTCTCCACTTGAGGAAAAATTCCCCACTTTAATTTTGAAGTAAATTTTACAGAAACTTCTGTATCCTTTATAAACAAAGGGTGTAGAAGTTTTTTTGTTTTTTGGCATATTTATCGGCATACCATTTGCCTTTAGAAAGAAAGAACAAAATAAATGTAATTTATGAATACTAATCCTTTTAATATTTGCCCTTCATGTACAGAAATAAATACATGCGTGTTAACCAAATCTAAAGAAAAGGTGTGGTCATGTAGTGAGTATAATGAGGTGAGTGCCGAAGAAGTAAAGAAAAAAGAGGTAGTTGCAGAACAAGAAATGCAAGCTGTTTAAGGGAGTCAGGTATGAATAATACAAAAAGTAAAATTTTAGGTAGTAAAATAAATTCAAACATAAGTGAGATGACATTAACCAAAGAATTAAAAAAACCAACGAAGCGAAAGAATGCTAGAGGAATGGTTGATAATGTACTAGAACAGTTTAATAGTGCATCTGATCAAATTGGTTTACACCCTAATATTCGTAAAATATTAAGTATTACGAATAACGAAATCATTGTTAATTTTCCTGTGAAAATGGATAATGGAGGTGTTGAAATTTTTCAAGGATATCGTGTACAACACAATAATGCATTAGGTCCGTATAAAGGAGGTTTACGTTACCACCCAACGGTAGATATTGATGCAGCAAGAGCTTTGGCAATGTGGATGACATGGAAAACATCTTTAGCAGGTTTACCATACGGTGGAGGTAAAGGAGGTATTCAAATTGACCCTACCAAATATTCAAAAGATGAATTAGAACGTATTACTAGACGTTTTACGTTTGCTTTAGGAGATAATATTGGGCCAGAGCATGATATCCCTGCTCCAGATGTAAATACAAGTGCCCAAACTATGGCGTGGATGGCAGATACGTATATGAGTACTAAAGCACCTGCGGAACGTTCAATGAATCAACATGTAGTAACAGGAAAACCAATAGGAAGTGGTGGACTTGAAGGGCGTGATAGAGCAACAGGTTATGGAGTTTTCTTAACTATTAAGTTTTGGGTAGAACAAAATAATGAGAGTTTAGAAGGTAAAACTTTTATTGTGCAAGGTTTTGGTAATGTTGGTTATTGGGCATCATACTTTTTAGAAAGAGAAGGAGCCAAAATGGTAGGGGTTCAAGATGCTTACGGAAGTATTCAAAATATAAATGGAATCAAGGTAGAAGATCTTTTTAACTATACAAAAGCTAATAACGGAAGTTTAGTAGGGTATCCAGAATCAATAGGAATAGAAAAAGAAGATTTTTTTGCTACCGATTGTGATATTTGTATTCCTGCCGCTTTAGGAAATCAAATCACAGAAGATAATGCGCATGTAATCAAAGCTAATTTAATAGCTGAAGGAGCAAACGGACCTATAAATGTTGAAGGAGAAAAAATTCTTTTAGAAAAAGGAGTAACAATTATCCCTGATATATTATGTAATTCAGGAGGAGTAATCACTAGTTATTTTGAATGGCTTCAAAACCGTAATGGTGAGTTATGGAATATGGAAGAAGTAATTACACGATTAGACAAGAAGCTAAAAGACTCATATACTAGAGTTTCAGATTATGCAAAGTTAGAAGGTGTAGATATGCGAAAAGCAGCATACTGTATAGCTATACAACGTATAGAAAAGGCATATGTTCAACGAGGTATTTTTCCATAAAAAACAGTAAAATGAAGTACGGAAGTTTAGTTTTAGAAAAAAAGGAGTATGTGTACATTAAGAGTTTACTAAATGTTTCAGAACATACTGAAGAAGGTAAAGTACAAACATCATTAGATAAGTTTGCTGAGGAATTAAAGTCAGCTAAGATTTTAGATGAAGAAGAAATGCTAGATGATGTAGTACGTTTAAATACTGTTATAACTATAGCTTCTGGTGATGTTTGGAAAAAAACTATTCAGATTGTAAAACCAATTGAAAAAGATTTGAAAAACAATAAAGTCTCTATTTTAACACCAATAGGTATAGCTTTGTTTGGTTATGCTTTGAATGATGTAGTTCATTGGAATTTACCAGGAGGGAAGAAAGAAGTTAAAATTTTAAAAGTAATTCAAGATAAAGGGAAAGAGAGTTTAAGTACCCTAATTTAAAGATAAAAAAATGACACTTAATAATCACGGTAGCGATATAGATGTTGTACATAAGTATAATTATGCAGAACTAAAAGGATGGGTAGATCAGTTGCAGTATATCAATAGAGAAATTGAGAACCTTTTAAGTTTACATGAGTATTCTTTAATTAATAAAGCTATTTCTAAAGAAACATTGGAACTCTTTTCCGAGAGGAAAAAAGTAAATAATGAGCTTTATAAAACTGTTTTGTCGTATTCAAATACATATGTTAATGTAGCAGAATGTGATAATATACAGTGCGATATGGCTTATTTAGGAGAGTACGATAGGTTACGTGAGAATTATCAAAATAATTTGGAAGCTTATCAAAAACTTAAAGACAAGTTTTTTGATGAAGTCTTATTAAGAGAATAGCATTCTTGTTAAGCAAGTATGTTAGATTTGTAGAGTTAGTTGTAAAACCTTGGAATCATGTAGTTCCAAGGTTTTTTTGTTTTAAAAAATATTAAAGCTCTTAATATTTTAATAACTACACTTTAGTGTAAGATTTGATTAGGTATGTTTAGTTATTTTTGCTTTAATAAACCTTATAAAAAATCAATGTATAGTAGAAATAGAATATATATTAAACCAGAAGAGCAAGAATTGATAAAGAATTATCCAATATTATTAGGCGGTAGTGGTATAGGTAGTAATATTGCTGAATGTGCTTTAAGGTTAGGTTTTGAAAAAATTACTATAGTTGATGGTGATGAGGTTGAGGTGTCAAACTTGAATAGGCAAAACTATACTGAAGATGATATCAAAACAGATAAAGTTGAAGCGCTTTCTAAAAGATTGTTATCAATTAATCCGAAAGCAGACATTACGGTTCATAATTGTTTTATTACAAAAGAAAATATACATTCAATAATTGAAGGACATAAAGTAGCGGTAAATGCTTTAGATTTTACGTCTGACATACCATTAATGTTTGATAAGATTTGTAGAGATAAAGGGGTGCCAATTATTCATCCATATAATTTAGGCTGGGGAGCTTTAGTTTCTGTAATCACACCAGATAGTTTATCGTTAGAATCAATAGCCAAAGAAGAAGAGAAGTTTAACGAAGTAAAAATGGTAGAATACGCAGTAAGTTATATGAAGTTTTGGGGAAAGCCTCAGAAATGGATAGAAGATGTTATAGAAGAATACAAAAAAGAGAAGGAAGTATTACCTCCTCCTCAATTATCTGTAGCTTCATGGTTGGTAGCGTCTATTTGTGCTCACTTGCTATTTAATATTTCTACAGGTAAACCTGTAAAAAAATTTCCTGAATTTTACTTGTCATCAATTAATAGTTAAATAAGTCTATTATTGGTAGCAAAAGAAATTGCCTCTGTTATGTTAGCAACTTCTAATTTATCAAATAATTTTTTTCTGTGAAATTTAACAGTATCAGGAGATACAAAAATAGATTCAGCTATTTCATTGATCTTAAAACCTCTTGCAGAATACTGTAATATTTCTTTTTCTCTATTTGTAAGTGTTATTTTTTCTTCTGTTTTCCAATATTTACCTTCTAGATTATAAGTAAACATTTTGTTGTCTCCTTGTTTGTATATTTTGATATTACCAGAGTGTTGTTCTGTAGATAAAGAGATAATACATATAGCTTTCCAAACTTTACCATCTTTATTCAAAAATAAAGGAGTTAATTTTTGGTTTATTAAAATAGTTTTTTTCTCTTGATTTTTAATATTAAAATCATAGGAAATTGTGTAGAGTAACCTTTCTTCAATGGGTAGTTTTTCAAAAAAATCAAAACCTACCGTATTTATTTTTAAAAGTAAATCTAAATCGGGGGGGGTAACGTACTTAAAATAAAAAGCATACCCCATCTCTTTTACTTCTTCAGCTGTATGACCACACAAGAATAAGGGGTTATCAGAAACATATTCAAATCCTTTCTTTTGATAGTCAATAATATAAATACTTTTATAAGTGGTTCTTGCAAAAGCTTTTATAGGAGCTAAATAATCAGATGTTTTAAGAAGTTCATTTTCAGAAATATTATCAACAGTGTTTTTCATTGAAAAAAAATCATTGATGTTGTTTTCCATAATTAAAAATATTGAAGAGTTCTAACAAATCTACTAAAAAGTATATTATTATGTCTAATAAAACTACACTTTAGTGTAGTTTGTTGGTCATCAATATCTTAACTACACTTTTGTGTAATTAAAAAGCAGGAATCTATAGATAGTTTTGAGAGTATAAAACACAATGTTATGACTTTTAAAAACAAATCCTTAGAAATATTATCATCAAGTGAAATGATAAATTTAGCTGAATTCATAGTTAAAGAGAATTTTAAACATCACACTAAAGGAAACTTACCAAGTAATTATTATTCAAGTGTTCAATCTATTTATAAAGAGGAGTTAGATTTTTCTAAGAGCTCAAAAGTATTTGTTTCAAAAAATGATAAAGGAGAAATTGAAGGTGCTATAAGAGTGCTAAGATGGGATTACTCAAGAAAGTTACCAATTCAAAAAATATTTGGAATAAACCCGATAGAGATTGCAGGTATGTCTCCTTTAAAAACAATTTGGCACATAGGTAGATTCGCAATAAAAAAAGAGGTTAGTGATATAAACCTTTTTAAAAAACTAATGATTTGTGCCATAAGCCCAATTTGTGAAAAAGAAAATTCTGTGGCTTTTGCAGAATGTGATAGTAAGTTGTTGAGAGTTTTAAGAATTTTAGGAATAGAAGCTACTGTGGTTGGTGAGGCAGTGAATTATTTAGGTTCAGAGACTATACCTGTGTGTATGACTTATTCAGGCTTAATAGGGTTTTATAGAAAAAATAAGCATTTGATATTTAAATCAATAGACAATAGTTCGGTAAAAAAATCAAAACTACCTGAAAGTGTATTTGTTGATAATCAAATATCTAACTACACTTTAGTGTAATGAGATAGGTGTAGAGGTCATTTAAATTTGAAGTATAATAAAATAAATTAAAGAAATGAAGAAACAAGTTCTAAATATGATTCTGCTTTTAATGTGTACAAACATTTTCTCTCAAATAACATATAAAGGGGTGGTTGTTGATACAGAAAAGCAGCCAATTTCTCTAGCCAATGTAATTTTATATGATTCTATAAATGAGAAGCTGATAGATGGAGTAACTACAGATGATAGAGGGGAATTTAGGTTAAAAGTAAAAGAAAAAACTTCATTTTTTATTGAAATAAGCTTTTTAGGTTTTAAAACCAAGAAAATTAATGTAACAACGAATGATTTAGGAAATATTGTTTTAGAAGAGGATACAAGCCTACTCAAAGAAGTAATAATAACTAGTAAAAAACAAACATTAGTTAGGAAAAATGATCGTTTAGTTTTTAATATAGATAAAACAGTTGCTCAAGAGTTAGGTTCTGCTGTAGAGGTATTAAGGGTAACACCTAATATAGTTATTAGAGATGACCAATTAACAATGCTTGGAAAAAGTTTTGTAAGAGTGATGGTTAACAGTAAAATGTTGCCGTTGACAGGAGACGATTTAAGAGGGTACTTAGCCAGTATTAATAGCTCCGATATTATTAGAGTTGAGGTAATAACAGTACCACCCTCTGAGTTTGAGGCTGAAGGAAATGGAGGAGTAATTAATATAGTCTTAAAAAAAGAAAAAAAAGACTTTTGGAGTGCCGTAGCCCGAGTATCAAGTACTCAGAGGACATTATTTTCCTACGGAAGAAGCCTAGCTCTTAATTATAAAAAGAAAAACACATATTTAACTGTAAATATTTCTAATGGACTTTATCTAAAAAGAAACATTTTTAGAAATAATAACTTTTTTACAAATGAAACATGGAGAGGTAATGGACCTTCAGAATATGAGGACGAGTATTTAAATTATAGATTGTCATTTACTCAAACTTTAACTAACAAATGGGAATTAGGGTTAGGATACTCAGGAACAAACTCAGATATAATTTCTTCGACAGATAATAAAGATTTGATTTACGATTTAAAGGATGAATTAAAGTACTCCTTATTATCTGATGGAGTTTCTAACAAAGACGCCAAGAGCCATGCGTTAAATTTTTACAATACAATTAAACTAGATAGTTTAGGGAAAAAGATTTCGTTAGATGTAGATTATTATAAGTCTACTTCGTTTAAAGAAGGTGAAAATAAAGGAGAAAGGAGAGAACAAAATATGATAACTCCTACTTTTTCAAACAATACAAGTATAGATTATGATTTTGAAAATATTTCAGGAAAAATAGACGTATCGCTGCCCTATAACTCAATAGATATAAAGTTAGGAGGTAAGGTGTCTTTTTCTCAAACTAATAATGACTTTAAGTTTTATGATAGTTTTGATGGAACCCCAGTTTTAGATGAGAATCAATCTAATGTATTTAATTATGACGAGCATATTTATGCAGCATATGTATCAGGAACTAAGAAAATTTCAGAAAAGTTTAGTGCAAAAGCAGGACTTAGAGTAGAGAGTACAGTAACTAAATCATACTCTAAATCGAATAACCAATCGAACGAAAATAAGTATACTAAGTTTTTTCCTACACTATACCTTACATACAAGTTAAAGGGAAATCAGTCTCTGTCGTTTAATGTAAGTAGGAGATTAAATAGACCTAGATTTGAAAGCTTGGATCCTTTTAAAATAGTTGTAAACCCATTTAAAACAATACAAGGTAATCCGTTTTTACAACCTTCATTTATTACTAACACAGAACTGATATTTAATTCTAAAAAGAACGAATTAAAGATTTATGGTCAAAAGATTACAGATAGGTATGAACAAATTTCAGAGTTAGACCCTGTAAGTAAAGTGGTAAACTATACGTATTATAACCATTTAAATATAGAAAATTACGGGATAACAGATACGTATATCTTTGATAAATTAAAATGGTTGACTTCATACAACACAATAGATATAGGATATTCTAAAATGTCTTCATCAATACCAGAAACTATTGGAGAGCAAGAAGGTTTTAATGCCTTTGTACAAACTCAGAACTATATAAAATTAAATTCTAAAAAAACGCTATCACTAGGGGTTAATTATTACCATGTTTTTGCAGCAAAACAAAATGTTTCAAGACATGGAGGTTACGGTCCTTTAGACTTATCTCTTAGATTAAAACTACTAAAAGGAGATTTAAACCTAGTGATGTATGCTAATGATATTTTAAAAACAAGTGTAACTACTGTGACAGGTTATTATAACAATGTTAAAACAACTTATAATAACTATTACGATTCAAGATCATTAAGTTTTATAGTAAGATACACATTTGGAAATAAAAATATTAGAACAAAAAGAGATAGATCAGGTAATAGAGATATACAAAATAGAGCTCAATAATAATTGAGTATATAAAATAACCAAGGCCAAGGTTTACAGACCGAAAAACAGTTAAAGTCTTAAAAATATAACTGATAATTAATTCAATATAAATTTTTTAAAGATGAAAAAAATCACATTAAACAAAGGGTTAAAGTTAAACAAAGAGGCAATTACAAAGTTACAAGACTCTCAAATGTCAACCTTTAAAGGAGGTGTTAGAGCAGCAGGACTTACTTGTGCAAACGGATCGTGTATCAAATCTTGTAACGAAAACTCTTGTAATGGCTCAGCGGACCAAGTAATTAATTAAATATAAAATTTTAAAGATGAAAAAAATCACATTAAACAAAGGATTAAGATTAAACAAAGAAGCAATTACAAAGCTTCAAGATTCTCAAATGTCTTCTTTTAAAGGAGGTATAAATGCAGCAGCAGGAGCTACTTGTGCAAATGGATCTTGTATTAAGTCATGTAATGAGGACTCTTGTATAGGAGGAGCAGATCAAGTTATTCATTAATAATAAAAACAAATAAAGATGAAAAAAATCACATTAAACAAAGGGTTAAAATTAAACAAAGAAGCAATTACAAAGCTTCAAGATTCACAAATGTCTTCTTTTAAAGGAGGAGTAAGAGAAGCAGAAGGTCTTACTTGTGCAAATGGATCTTGTATTAAGTCGTGTAATGAGGATTCTTGTAACGCTAACCGAATACAATAATAAAAACAAAAAGATGAAAAAAATCACATTAAACAAAGGATTAAAGTTAAATAAAGAAGCAATTACCAAGCTTCAAGATTCACAAATGTCTTCCTTCAAAGGAGGAATTAGAGACGCGGAAGGTCTTACTTGTGCAAATGGATCTTGCATTAAGTCATGTAATAAAAATTCATGTAAAGGAGCAGATCAAGTAATTAATTAAAAAAACAAAAAGATGAAAAAAATCACATTAAATAAAGGATTAAAGTTAAACAAAGAAGCAATTACAAAGCTTCAAGATTCTCAAATGTCTTCTTTTAAAGGAGGTATAAATGCAGCAGCAGGAGCTACTTGTGCAAATGGATCTTGTATACAATCATGTAATAAAAACTCTTGTAAAGGAGGAGCAGATCAAGTAATTAATTAAAAACAAAAAGATGAAAAAAATCACATTAAACAAAGGGTTAAAATTAAACAAAGAAGCAATTACAAAGCTTCAAGATTCACAAATGTCTTCTTTTAAAGGAGGAGTAAGAGAAGCAGAAGGTCTTACTTGTGCAAATGGATCTTGTATTAAATCTTGTAATAGAAACTCTTGTAAAGATCAAGTTATTAATTAAATAGTAATTAATAGAACAAGGTTCTTTTTAACCTAAAAGAACCTTGTCTAAAAATAAATAAAGATGAAAAAAATCACACTAAACAAAGGATTAAAGTTAAATAAAGAAGCAATAACGAAGCTTCAAGAAGCTCAAATGTCTCAATTAAAAGGAGGGGTTAGAGACGCAGCAAGTATTTCTTGTTTAAATTTTACATGTAATGCGTCTTGTGACACAGGAACGTGTAATGGATCTGCAGATCAAGTTTTAAACTAAAATGAAATTGCAAAGTAAATATAACTCTATTAAAATAATAATAAATACAGCAGTTTAATTGCTGCTGTATTTTAAAGTCATACAAAATGAAAGAAGCACATAAATTAATAGAAAATATAGATAAAATAAAAAGAGAAGATTTAGAGTCAGATAGTTTATTAAATGGAAAGTTAGGACTTGTTTATTACTACTTATGCCTTTATAAGGTTTTTAATAAAGAAGATCATTTACAAAGAATAGAAAAAAACTTAGAGTCTGTTTTTACAAATATTGAAAAAGGTGTTTCTAGCTTAATGTATGATTCTACATTAGAAAATGGTTTGAGCGGTTTAGGGTATGTTTTACAGTTACTAATTGAAGAAAAAATAATAGATGAAGGTTACAATTCACAACTAGAAGAAATAAATAACATAGTAGTAGATCAAGCTATTGAGTTAATTCAAAATAATAATTATGATTTCGTTAGAGGCCCTTTTGGAATTTTATTTTATCTAAATTATGTAGATAGCAAACCTCATGTTAATAGAGTTTTAGAAGCTTTGTTTGAAAAGTTAAAAGAGGATAAAAACTTTTTATTTTATAATGAATACACATATATAGAAGGCGTGCACATTGGTTATGCCCACGGATTATGTGCGATAATAAAAGTTTTAAATGATATAAATGATGAAAGAGCAGAGTATTTCGTAAGATATTTATTAGATAAACTAATAAATATTATGAAAAAGAATGAATATCAAATAATCAAAGACAAGAAATACTACTTGCCTAGAAGTATTCACAAAGGAGATGAGTTTGAAAAAGGCTTAAACTATAGAGCTGTGCTAGCCTGGTCTAATTGTGATGTGAATTTTTCTACATTAATATATTCATTAAATGAAAAATTTAAAACTAATGAACTATTAACTATTGCTAATAAAATAGCTTTAGAAAGCCTTGAAAAAAGAGAAGAGAAACATACAAGAATTTGGGATCATAGGTTTTACTTTGGAAGTTCAGGTGTGTTAAAAACATACATGTTCTTATATAAAAAAACTAGAAACTCAAAGTATAAAGAAGCATCTAACTTTTGGTATCAAAAAACATTAAACTATCTTACTGAAAGTACTATAAAAGAACATCCTCTTAATTTTTTAAATAATCTGCCGGCTACAGCTTTATCTCTTTTAGAGTTTGAAAGAGAAGAAGAATTTAACTGGTCCAAAATACTACTATTATGATAAATGATACATTAAAAATAGGAATACTAGAGTTTGCAGCTAGCAATAAACAAAATTCAATGCATGCTATAGAAGATATTTTTACTTATGCATGTAGGGCAGATGAGTTAAATTTTTCTAGATTTTGGCTTACAGAGCACCACAGAGCTAGTGCTGTACATCCATATAATAACCCAGAGATCTTAATGACTCTAATTGCGGGGATGACAGAAAATATTAGGATTGGATCTGCAGGGGCTTTAATAGGTTATTACTCACCATATTCTTTGGCGCAAAATTATAAACTACTTAATAATATTTATAATAACAGAATTGATTTTGGTTTGTCTAAAGGACGTCCAGAGAACGCACATCAACATAATTTTTTCAATTTAAATAATAGCACATTTGAAAATACGATGTACGAAAAAAACCTTCAAGCGATATGTGAACTACTGCATGAAGAAGAAAAAAAATACAATGAGAGCAAGATTGTACTTCCTCCATTTAAAGGAATTGCACCTTCCTTATGGTATCTATCTAACAGTTATAGAAAAAAAGATTTAGCAATAAAAAATAAATTAAATATATGTAGATCCCTAATGCATGGTTTGGATGTTTTTGAATATGATGAGGATCTTAAAGGATTACAAGAGTATAAAGAAGAGTATTATCAAACGAATGGGCAACTTCCTGAAGTAGCTATAGCAATAGCAGTTACTTTTTCAAAAACAACAAAAGAAGTAGAACAAGAAGAAAAGGAGTATAAAAACAAGAGAGAAGGCTTGAAAATTATTTCGGTTAATGAGTATACTTTTTTAGAAAAATTAGAGCAAATTCAAAAAGCATATGGGGTAAATGAAGTCATAATATGCGATACCGAAAAAGATATAGAAGCTAAGTTAGAAAACTTAGAATTAATAAAAGAATTAACAACACAACAAGTGCTTAAAACGTTTTAAGATGAAGAATATTAGTTTATTACCAAACAAAATAATTAGACAACCATTATTTTCTTTAAATAAATACAATCAAATTCCCAAAAAAGAAAAAGAACTAAATAGTTTTATAGATTCTTTATTTTTTAATAAGGAGTTCTCTGAAGCGGTTTATTTATCATCTCCTAGTTTATATAAAGAATGGGAAAAAGTAGTAAAAAAAGAGAAAGAAAGAGGAAAAATAAACGAAGCTATACTAAAATACTTTTTAAGATCAGTTTCAAATACAGTGCCTTTTGGTCTTTTTACTTCTTACACTACTTTAAGCTCAAATAGTAGTTTAGATAACGAAAAAAAATATAACAGGTATTCAAGTATTGATTTAGAGTATTTGCTAAACTTATTAAATCACCTTAATCAACATCCGGTTATTATACAAACAGTAAAATACAGAAGAAACAATACTATATATAAAATAGGAGACAAGTATAGGTATATAGAACCAAAATTTTCTAAAGGAAATATAAGTTATACACTTTCTTCAATAGATAGTGACGAGTTGATAGACTATTTAGTGTCACATGAAAATGATACAATGACTTTTGAAGAATTAAAAAATATGATATTAAATTTAGTAGACGGAGTAGAAGAAGAAGAGGTGACTGCCTATTTATTAGATTTAATAAATTCAAAAATATATATAAGCTCATTTGAAGCTACATTAAATGAAGAAGACCTTTTAAATCAAGTAATTAATTTTTATAAAGAAAATAGTTCCAAAATAGATACAGATGAAGAGTTAAAAAAAATATTTTCATCATTAATAAAAGTTAAAGAAAAGCTGATAAAATTAGATGAAAAAGTTTTCAATTCAATAGATATTTACGATGATATTTTTAAAAATTTAAAAAATATAGGGATTGATTTTAAAGAAAAATTTGTCATTAATTCAAATTTAAAAAAGATTTCAAAAAACACAAATGATACAGGAAACATAGATATAAGGTTAAATAAATTAATGAGTGTTTTATCTAAGGTATCTAAAAAAAACATAAAAGAAGATTCAAATTTAAATGTATTTAAAAGGAGTTTTTATAATAGATATGAAGATAAAGAAGTTGCATTAGTTGAGGCTTTAGATAATGAGTTAGGAATAGGGTATTTACCCCACTTAAAAGATGAAGTAATATTTTCTGATTTAATAGATGATGTGACTATGCCACAAGTTCGAAAAGTTACATCAGAAAGGAAAGTAGAAACAAAGGTTCATAATTTTTGGCTTAACTTATTGCTTCAAAACCCTGAAAAGAAAGAAATAAATTTAGCAAAAGAAGATTTAACCATTTTTAAAGAAGAAAATGAAGCTAAAAATGGTGCCTTTTCTATTTCTTATTCATACACTAAAGATAAAATATATCTTAAACACATTGGAGGAACAACAGGAACCAATTTAATAGGAAGGTTTAGTAATAGTGATACAGATGTTCAAGAGATTATTAATAATGTAACAGATTTTGAAAAGTCGTTACTTAAAAATAAAATTGTAGCAGAAGTTATTCATCTACCTAATAACAGAGCAGGAAACATACTAATAAGAAAAGTAAATAGAGATGCAGAAATAAGTATAATATCAAAAGCTTCTGGTAATACCAAAGTTATAGACGTAAATGACTTATATATTAGCTTGAAAAGAAATAGAATAGTTCTTAGATCAAAAAAAGAGAATAAAGAAGTTGTTCCTTTTTTAAGCTCAGCTCAGAATTATCATTACAATTCACTGCCTATTTATCATTTTTTATGCGACTTACAATCACAAGATCGTCATAATGATTATTCAATAAACTTTGGAGGATTTAATATAGGAGATTTAGAATATTGTCCAAGGTTAACATACGGTGAAGATGTAATTCTAAGAAAAGCAACATGGTTATTAAAGAAAGATAATTACAAAGAAATAGAAAACCTAAAAGCAGATTTAATAAAGAAAAGTGTCCCAAGGTATATTTATATAACTAGTGGAGGTGAAGATAAAATGATTATTGATATTGAAAATTACAATACACTTAACATACTATATCAAGAAATAGAAAAAAATAAAATTCTAAGAGTTACAGAATGTGTTTACGATATGCATAACAATCAAACACCTGAAAGCTACGCGAATGAATATATTGGAGTTGTTAAATCTCAAAAAGAGTTAAAGATATTTAAAAATATTTCTACAAATACATATAAAGTTGAAAACAATAATGTAAAGAGAACCTTTATTTACGGTGATGAATGGGTATATTTTAAGCTTTATACAGGAAGAATAACATCAGATCAACTTTTAATTGAAAACATTTCTAGAATAGCAACAAAATTAAAAGCATCAGGTATAATAGATAAGTGGTTTTTTATTCGTTTTACTGATCCAGATTTTCACTTAAGGCTAAGATTTCATTTAAAAAATGAAAAAAACTACTCAGAGATGTCTAAGATTATTCATAATGAGTTATCGCATTTATTAGAAGAACAAAAAATATGGAAGTTAGACTTGTCAACATACAACAGGGAGTTAGAAAGGTATTATTGGCAAAATATAGAGAGTTCTGAAACTATATTTCATATAGATTCAGAATACACCGTAAACATGTTAAAGTATCTAAAAGATAATGGAGAGAGTAGAAGGTGGCTTTTTATTTTAAAATCAATAGATGATTTTTTTAATGTTTTTGACATCAGTTTAGCTAAAAGACATCAAATTATAAATACTATGTTTAATAGTTTTTGGGTTGAGTATGGTAAAGTAAAAACAATAAAAAAAGATGTAAACAACAAGTTTAGAAAATATGTAAAAGATATAAACAGCATATTAAACACACCAGAAATTGAGGTAAAAAACATATATAAAGAGAGGTATTCAGCATTAAAAGAAGTTCAATTAAGTATAGACGCTAAAGAAAATTTAGATGATTTGTTATGGAGTTATATTCACATGCATGTAAATAGATTTGTGCAAGCAAATCCTAGGTTTCATGAACTTATAATGTATGGAATTTTAGAAAGATATTATAACCAAGAGATTGGTAAGAGAAAGTATAACCAAAAACAAGTTGAAAATGAAGCTTATTAGACAATATGATAAAATGGATTGCGGCCCATCTTGTTTAGGAATGGTTGCAAGTCATTACGGAAAAGAAATATCACTAAATTACCTAAGAGAAAAGTGTTATATAACAAAGGAAGGAGTTTCTTTATTAGGAATAGATGAAGCTTCAAAAAAGTTAGGTTTTGAGACTTTTTCAGCTACTCTAGGATTACAAGAGTTAAAAGATATAGATAATTTAAATTATCCATGTATTTTGCATTGGAATAATAATCACTTTGTAGTTCTAAAAGAACATAAAAGGCCACATTTATTAGCTAGGAAAAAGAAATGGCAAATAGCAGATCCAGCACATGGTTTTGTAAATTTAAATGATGAGAAATTTTCCAAATCATGGTTAGGTGAAAATGGAAAAGGAGTTGCATTGTTCTTAAAACCACAAAATAAGTTCGTAAATACAGAATTTAAAAAACCAGAAAAAATATCATTAAAATACTTTATAGACTTTTTTAAAAGCCATAAAAAAAAGTTGGTATTTGTATTTGTTTTAATGCTTCTAGGAAGTTTAATAAATATGGTTTTTCCTTTTTTAACACAGTACCTAATAGATAAAGGAATTGATAAAAAAGATGTAAACTATATTGAATATATTTTATTCTCACAGCTGAGTTTGTATCTAGGAGTAATTGTTATAGAGATATTTAGAAACTGGTCATTATTAGTGGTAGGAACCAAAATAAGTATTAAAATAATTTCAGAATTTTTGTTAAAAACATTGGATTTACCCTTAAAGTTTTTCGACTCAAAGCTTATTGGAGATTTTCAACAAAGAATACAAGATAATGATAGGATAGAATACTTTTTAACATCACAATCAATAACTACATTTTTCTCAATGATTACTTTTTCAGTATTCTTTGGAGTATTGGCTTACTATAATATAACAATACTATTAATTTATACATCATTAACACTTCTGTCTGTGTTGTGGTCTCATTATTTCTTAAAGAAAAGAAAAATATTAGATTATAATAGATTTATTGAAAACAGTAACAATCAAGAAACGATATACGAGATACTAAATGGAGTAACAGAAATGAAATTGAACTCTTTTGAGGAGTATAAGTGTAACCAATGGAAAACAGTTCAAGATAGGTTGTTTAATATAAATTTAAAAATATTAAGATTAGATCAAATTCAATCATCAGGCTTCACGTTTATAAACCACGTAAAAAACATACTAGTATCTTTTTATACAGCAATTTTAGTAGTAAACGGAGACATGACTTTAGGTGTTTTATTAAGTATTTCATATATAATAGGTATGATGAATTCTCCTGTAGATCAGTTGATTAATTTTATAAGATCATTACAAGACGCAAAATTAAGTTTATCAAGGTTAAATGAAGTACAAAATGAAGACCCTGAAGAAAAAGAGTCATACTCTGAGTTAAAGTTATCAAATAATGGTACAAATACAGGTGTGAAGTTGAGTAATGTTTCTTTTCAGTATGAAGGTCCCAGGTCTCCTTTTGTTCTTAATAATATTGATTTATATATTCCAGACGGAAAAGTTACAGCCATTGTTGGGGCAAGTGGAAGTGGAAAGACTACATTAATGAAGTTATTGTTAAGGTTTTATAACTCTATAGGAGGTCATATTAGTTATAATGACCAAAATATTTTAAATATTTCACCTAGAAGTTTAAGAAAACATTGTGGAGTAGTAATGCAAGATGGATTTATTTTTTCTGATACAATAAAAAGAAATATAGCGACATCAGATGAAGAAATTGATTATGAAAGGTTAAGAGAGGCAGCAAAAATAGCGAATATTGATGAGTATATTGATTCGTTAGCTCAAGGATATGATACAAAAATAGGAGCCTCAGGTAGTGGACTTTCTGGAGGACAAAAGCAACGAATATTAATAGCAAGAGCGGTTTATAAAAATCCACACTACATGTTTTTTGACGAAGCAACTTCAGCGTTAGATGCCGAAAATGAAAAGAAGATTCATGATAATTTATTCAACTTCTTTAAAGGAAGAACAGTTGTAATAATAGCTCATAGGCTTAGTACAGTAAAACACGCAGATCAAATAGTAGTATTAAAGAAAGGGAAGGTAAGTGAAGTAGGAAGCCATGATGAATTAGTAGGTAAGAAAGGAGACTATTTTAGTTTAGTAAAAAATCAATTAGAATTAGGAAGTTAGAAATGGATACAAACAATATAATTTTAGAAATAGAAAAATCAATTAACAATAATTATGGAATTTTAACTTCTATGGGAGTTGTTAACGGATTAGCAGGAGTTTCTCTTTTTTATCATTATAAGGATAATAAGGATAAGTGTCTCTCTTTTTTAGAGAAATCAATCAGTGGTTTAAATGAAGATTATAAAGGAAATGATATTATAGCAGATATTATAGAAATAGGAATTCTGCTTGACTTTTATATCAAAGAAGGTGTTATAAAAAAAGAAGAAGTAGCATTTTACTTCGATAACTATGACTCAATTCTTCAAGAACTTTTAATAGATAAATTAAAAGAAGACAATCTAAATCCAGTTACTGGAATATTGAAGTATGGCAATTACTTTATAAATAGAGCCAAATATTCCGGAAGAAATTACAATGAATTATTTTCATTAGTTCTTTCTAAAATAGAAAAACTAGCAAAAAAAGATAAAAAAACAACTGGAATTTATTGGGTTTCTACCATTGAAAGAGAAGGACGATATTTAGTAGAGTTAGGAGTAAAACATGGAGTCATAGGAATTGTAGATTTTTTAGTTGAATTATATGGGTTAGGATTTGAGAAAAAAAGGACAAAGAAACTAATAAATGAAGCTATAAAATATGTTGTTGAGTCTAAGTTAAAGGACAAAACATTTCTTTTTCCTTTTTGTACAAATAACGTTAAAGATGCCGTATCTTTTTCTTTCAATTTAAATTACGGAGATCTTGGAATTGCCTATGGAATTCATAAAGCAGTTAAGGTGTGTAATTTAGAAGTTTACAAAGAGGTAGTTAATCAAACATTAAAAAACGCAGCTAATTTTAAAGACGATGAAAATAAATACTTAACAGATGCTAATTTATTTTATGGTTCATTAGGAATTGCTTCTTTACTAAAAAAGTTTAGAAAAGAATTAGAAGAAGATTTTCTTAATGATTCAATAAACTATTGGTATACAAAAACAAAAGAACATAAAAGACATGATAATGAATGGGCTGGATTTGACACAACTTTTAATAAGTTTGATATTAATGCTCAACTTTCTATGTCGCACGGAATAATTGGTGTAGGAACAGCACTCCTTAATTTTAATAAAGATTTAAACTTCGACTTTTTAACTTTTCTAGGGTATAAATTTTAAAACCCTAGAAAATTTCTGCTATGCTAATGCACCTACAAATAGTTATTAATTAGAAGTAAATTAGTAAAAAAATAAACAAAAAAAGTCTCGGGGGTTTTTACTAAAAACTGACATTTATTAATTTTTTATATCATAAAAGCTTAGTTTACTTAAAAATTTACTAGGAGAGGTACCAAACTTCTTTTTAAAGGCTGTAGAAAAGTGTTGTGGGTTTTTATAACTTACCTTTTCAGATACCTCATTTACAGTATAGCCTTTTAGTAATAGTTCTTTAGCTTTATTCATTCTTAAATTAAGAATAAATTTAAAAACGGTAATACCAAATGTAGTTTTAAATCCTTTTTTTAAGGCATATTCATTGGTGCCAATTTCTTTACATAACAAAGATAAGGTTAGCGGAGATGTATAATTATTAAGTATATATTCATAGACCCTTTCAATTTTATTTGCTTCTTTAGTAGTTAGTTTTGTTGTGTTTTTTTTAGGAGTACTAGGTGTAAATTGATAAAGTTGCAATAAAAGAAGGTCTAAGATTTTAGAGGTAACATGTATTTTTTGAAAATGATTATCCCATTCAGAGTCAATAACTTCTTTTATTAAAAAATGCATTCTTGAATTTATTAAGCAGTTTTCTGAATTAATTTTACCAAATTTTTTATCATTAATAATTTTTTTAAAATCATCAAACCTAATACCATCAGGTAAATACTGAATAAAGAATAAAGGAGATAAGTTAAGGCGTACAATAAAAGATTCTGAAGATCCACACTCTAAAAAGCCTTTTGTATTGCTATAAAAGTTAATATTATGTGAGTTAGAATTAAAAAAATACTTGCTTTCTATTTCAGGTATATGTATAGTAAACTTCCCTTGTAAGTTAAACAACATTTCTATACTTTCTCCTTTAATATTAAAAGATATTTTATAGCCTTTTATTGTTTTTATGGAGCCAAAACCTATTTTGAAGTTTTCAAATACATGCTCCTTATACCAACCTTTAAAATTATCTTCATTAAAGTTAGTTACTAAGGTTTTGTAAAAATTATCATTTGTATTTTTAATATTAGATAGCTTATCAAAAATAGCTTCTTCATTATTATATATGGTAACCTTCATACTCTCTTATTCCGTTTAACGTATGTTTTTTATCCGTTTAACGTATCCCCCGATTTTCGAATAAAAATTAGTTTTGCAGAAAACAAAAATAACTTATTTTTATTCAGTCTTAATAAATAAAAATTAATTTTAACATAAAAAATGACAGAATCGATTTTAGTTATAACTTATAAAAAAATAGCATGTTAACAATTATAGGCTGTTTAGCTCTCATAGGTTTTTATTTTTTATACAGTACTTCAAATAGAGCAGATTTAACGTTTTATTTACCTCTTCAGAAATGGATTAATGAGAATAAAATAAAAGGAAAGTATATAGGTGTAGTCCTGTTAATTATTGGTTTAACTAGCGCGGTTTTATGTTTAGGTTTTGGCGCAGGAATATTTTCATATTTAACTCTACTAATGTTAGTGTCAAGTTTAGTTGTTTTAATTGAACCTTTACGCTTTTTAAAACTCTCAATATTAGTTGCTATGATGATTTTATCACTATTACTTGAAGTTTATCTTAAATAATTATGCCAGCAAATAAAAAATATTTGACAAGTTCACCTATCCAACGCATTGCAAAAATAAGTGCTGGTTTTGTAGGAGGATACGTTGTAACAGAAACCTTTCACATAATGTTAATGACTTTTTTTAACATACCAAATGTAATAATGACACTACGTTTTTTTGGATTTATTATGTGGGTGGTTTTAATGATTTTAGCCTTTTTAGCCAAAAGTGCATGGAAAATATGGGTGCTTTATACTCTCGTTAGTCTTCTATTTATTACAGTTATTTACTTAAATACTCCAAATCAATTATAATAAAATACTAAAATACCATTATGGCTAAGAGAGTATATAATATAATGTTTCATACACATACCATTAGTGGTATTGTTATAAGTGCAGCATTATATGTAATTTTTTTTACAGGATCTATTTCTTTTTTAAGAGATGAAATAATAGCTTGGGAAAGAAATGAGCCCGTTGAAAAAAACTTTTTTTTAGAAGGAGATTTTGATGCTTTATTAAATAATTTAGGAGAAGAGTATTACCTAAAAGGTAGAGACCTCTCTTTTTATAGAAATGTAGAAGGACAAAATGTAATCACCAGAATGGGGCAGTCCAAAGATACATTGGCACCAAAAAAAGAGCCTAAAAGAGCTTTTTTTTATACAAATTTAAAAACCTTTAAAAAAGCAAATTATAACCAAAACTATTCTTTAGGAGAATTTTTTTACAGGCTACATTTTTTTGCGCAATTAAATTTTTACGGACGATCTGGGTATGTTTTTGCTGGTTTAATAGCTTTTTTCTTTTTGTTTGCAATTATAACAGGAATTATTGTTCACTGGAAAAAAGTAGTACCTAATTTTTACCAATTTCGACCAAAAACGAAATGGAAAACTATTTGGACAGATGCGCATGTTGCACTCGGTGTAATAGGACTACCATATCAATTTATATTTGCTGTTACAGGCGCATACCTAATTATTGGTTATATGGTAATGTTAGCACCTGTGCAAAACTATATTTTTAATGATAGTTCTAAAGCTTTAACCGAAGTATTGAATTACGAAAAAGATATAAATTATGAGTACAAAGCAGTAGAATTAGAAAAAACTATTTCTATTAATGATTTTTTAGTTAGAACAAAAAAAGAATACTCTAGCTTACAATTAAATAATATCGAAATATTTAATTATGGAGATGCAAATATGCACGTAAAAGTAGGAGGGTATCCAAAGTATAAGGATAACTTTTTAAGTTCAGGGTCGATTACATTCAAAGCAGCAGATGGATTTATAGTACAAAAAAAAGATTCAAAAAATAGCTTATCATATATAGAAGGAGCTACAAATCTTTTAAAAAGATTACACTTTGGAGATTTTGGTGGTTATGGAATGAAATTAATTTACCTGGTTTTAGGTTTTGTAACCTGTTTTGTAATCATATCTGGTGTGCTTATTTGGTTAGTTGCAAGAGATAAAAAAAGCGTACCTAGTTACAAACGTAAATTCAACACTTGGTTAGTAAATATTTATATGGCTATATGTTTAAGCTTATATCCAATAACTGCTCTAGTTTTTATTGCCGTTAAATGTTTTTCAAGCAGCAATGGAGACAATAAAAAAGTATTTATTTACCAAGTATTTTTCTGGGGATGGCTTATACTAAGCTCACTTTTTATCGCAAAAAAAGACAATCATTTTACCAACAAAATATCACTTTTATTAGGAAGTATTTTAGGATTCCTAGTACCTATCTCAAATGGTGCTATTACTGGCAATTGGCTATGGATTTCTTGGCAAAAAGGATATTCACAAATTTTTGTGGTAGATGCTTTTTGGTTGCTACTTTCAATAACATCATTTAGTATTTTCTTCAAAATAAAAAGAAATAAAAAGCTTTAAAAGAATCATCTTAATAATCAGTATTATTTACTCCGTTTAGCGTAGCTAATTATCCGTTTAACGTATAAAGCTTACAGTTTTATAAGAGTAATTTTGTTTTTAATTTCAATTAAGTCTAAATAAAAATAAAGTGAATATATTTAAGAAAGCAATAAGTTTTATAACGATTAACCTTCTATTTTTATTCGTAGGATATACACAATCTAAATTATCCGGAACAGTAGTAGATGCGTGGAAAAACCCAATTTCTGGAGCAACAGTCATTATAAAAGACACGAATAAAGGAATTTCAACTGATATAAATGGTCATTTTCTTTTTAAAGGTAAGCTTAAAGGAAAACATGTACTTAAAGTTTCTTTTGTTGGCTTTAAAACTAAGGAACTATTTTTTAAGATAGAAGAAGGAGAAGAACTAGTATTATCAATACAATTAGAAGAATCATCAGTAGAGTTGGATGAGGTACTTGTAACTGGAAAGAGTATCGTAAAAAAAGTAAAAGAAAAAGCATATAACGTAGGTGTTGTTGATGCTAAGGAGTTACATCATACCTCTTTAGATTTAGGACATGCATTAGATAGAGTAGCAGGAGTGCGTATTAGAGAAAGTGGAGGTGTTGGTTCTCGAATGAATTTTTCACTTAACGGTTTTAGAGGAAATCAAGTCCGATTTTTTATTGATGGATTGCCCATGGATAGTTTTGGTTCATCGCTACAAATTAATAACATTCCAATAAGTTTAGCAGAACGCATAGAAATATATAAAGGAGTAGTACCTATAGGTTTAGGAGCAGATGCATTGGGAGGAGCTGTAAACATTATAACACAACAACATAAAAAAAGTCATTTAGAAGCTTCGTATTCTTTAGGATCGTTTAATACTCATAGATCACATGTAAATGCTGTTTATGTAGCAAAATCAGGGTTTACTGCGCAATTAAATGCTTTTCAAAATTATTCCGATAACGACTATAAGGTAAACGTTGATGTATCTGATTTAAACACTGGAGAATACTTTCCCAACCAAAGGGTAAAACGTTTTAATGATACTTACCATAACGAAGTAGCCATTTTTAATGTAGGTTTTGTAAATACTAAGTTCGCAGATCAATTATTGTTTGGTATAACCCTAGGGAAGAGTTATAGAGAAATCCAAACAGGAGCAAGAATGGTAAGTGTGTTTGGAGCTTGGCATACAAAAGGTAATATTATAATGCCTAGTGTAAAGTATAAAAAGAACGACTTTATATTTAAAAACTTAGACTTTAAGTTAACCGCTAATATCAACTTGGGTGAAGAAAAAAATATTGATACGTTGCATAGGCGTTACAATTGGTTTGGAGATTTTAAAGAATATGATGGCCCTGGAGGAGAGCGTTCGTATTCTTTATATAAATACAAAAATAACGCAGGTGTTACAACAACAAGCTTAAACTATAAACTAAATAATAAGCATAAAATAACATTTAGTAATACTCTTAATACGTTTGATAGAGTAGGGCATAATGAGTTAAATCCAGATAATGAAATTTACGAACACCCCAAAAAAGTGATGAAAAATGTGATGGGGTTAGGCTATGACTTTAAAAGTTCAAACTGGAATACTTCAATCTTTTTAAAAAAATACTATCAAAGAAATAAGTTTGCAGAAGCATATAACCCTAGTGGAAACTACGGAGATGTAGCGTATAGAAATCAAGTTAATAAATTTAATCATACAGGGTATGGGCTTGCAGCAACATATTTTGTAAACGATGATATACAATTAAAAGCTTCTTATGAAAAAAGTTATCGTTTACCAGAAGCAAATGAACTTTATGGAGATGTAATTAATTTAGAAGGAAACTTAAGTTTAAAACCAGAAAGTAGCAATAATTATAATTTAGGAGTTAGCCTTTGGAAACATACAAATAGTAAACACTCTTTTAATTTCAATGCAAGTGGTTTTTATAGAGATGCTAAAGATTTTATTAGACCTACGTTTAATAAAAATCAAAGCAGGCAAGTTATGGATAATTTAGGGAGTGTAACCAACCTAGGTGTAGAAGCAGAGGTAAGATATAACTTTAATAATCAAATCTCTTTAGGGGCAAACATAACTTATCAAAACTTAAGAAATAACACAAAATATGAAGATAATCAAACAGAGGTTAGTGTTGTTTACAAAGATCGAGTTCCTAACGAGCCTTATTTATTTGGAAATGCTGACGCAAGCTACACTTTTTCTAATCTATGGAATAAAGAAGACAAATTAAACATAGCCTATAACTTGTTGTTTGTTCATGATTTTTATTTGTACTGGCCAAGTTTAGGGAGTAATAAACTTGAAATTCCTCAACAAATATCACACGATGTAAGTTTTACATACTCATTAAACAAGAAACTACAATTTACTTTAGAATGTAGAAACTTGTTAAATGCTGAACTTTATGACAATTTTAGTCTACAAAAACCTAGTAGAAATTTTACAGGAAAAATTAAATACACTTTTTTTTAAGAACACATATTTATAGAAGATAATTAAATAACAATTATAAATTAAAACAAATGAAGTACAAAAACCTTTATTCAGCTTTATTTATTGCAGCGGCAATTTTTACGTCTTGTAGTGATGATGATACTCCGAAACAGGGAGAAACACCTCAAAAAGGAGCTAAATACTTAATAACAGCAACACCAAAAGCATCAGAAGGAGTTGCAGATTATATACTTACAACAGATAATTTATCCCAAGGGAAAATTAGTACAGTAGGGAATGGTATTGAGCAAGATGGAACGTATCGTTATTATGTAACCAGTAATAATAAGTTTTTTAGTTTATTATACGGACAAGGAAACCCAGGGGCAGTAACAACATACCAGTTAAATAATAAAGGAACGTTAGATAAATTGTCTAATTTTCAGTCAGAAACTGTACAAGCATTTGCTCCAGTTAAAGACGATTTATTGTTAATGAAAATATCAAGAAGTTCTGATTCACCTATCGCTTCTTGGTATCGTCTTGATACAAGAACATCACAATTTGTAGCAGAAGGACAAATTAATACCAAAGATTTAGCAAATAAAGAAAATGGAGAGTTGGCTTTCTTTACTTGGATAACGCAAGTAGGTGATTATGTGTATTTACCTTATTATACAATTAAAGGAAATTCTACAGATAGATTTGGAACGGCTTACCCTAACGAAGCTAATATTGCAGTATATTCATACCCAGAAATGGAGTATGTAAAAACGATTCATGATGATAGAACTAGTCATATTGGACGCTATTTTAACAAAGGTTTGTCTGTAGATGAAAAAGGAGATGCTTATGCTTTTTCTTCTTCTGTAGCAACAACTAATGGAAAAATAACATCTACAAAGCCATCAGCAATAACAAGAATTAAAAAAGGAGAAACAACATTTGACCAAACTTTTTATTATAACATTGAAGAAGCTTCAGGTAATAGATACGTTACTTCTCACTTATACTTAGGAAATGGTAAATTCTTGGTAAATTTACACGATACAGCTTCAAAAGGTACATATAGTACTGGAAAAGATTTGGCAATTGTAGATGTATATGCTAAAACGTTAACAGATGTAACTGGGCTTCCTACAAAAGAAGGTATAGAAAGTATTGCATCAAAAGGGCATTATGTATCTAAAGCAGAAGGAATAGTTTATATTGGTATAACAACAAAAACTGGAAGTTATGTTTACAATATAGATGCAGCAACTGCAAAAGCTACACAAGGAATTGAAGTAGAAGGAGGAACGATTACTGCTATAAGTAAGCTTAACCCTGTAAAGTAAAAAAGAAACATATATATTAGGACAGAAACCTTGGAGTCATCTGATTTCAAGGTTTTCTTATATGGTAAAGTAGTTAAACAGCCAGTGTGTTTAATTGTTGTTTTCGAAATTCAGAAGGTGTAAAACCAGCTTCGTAGGCAATTGCTAAAATTTTATAATCTTTATAATGAATTTTCTAAAAAAGACTACAAAGTAAATCGTTTCTTTTTTTTTCTAAAGTCAATTTTGTGAGATAGTTTTACCATTAAAGTATGATCGTTTTCAATACGATTATCTTTTATTATTATGTATTGATTCATGTACCCTAAACTTAACGTAAAAGTGTTATTTATAGGGATATTAAAAGCCCCATAAATTCTATTCTGTCCAAAATGATTATTATTAGCATACTTATCAATATCTAAAAAGACCTGATTGGAAAGTGATAGCCCTAATTTCGTTTTACCTTCTGTTTGTATTAAAGGTACTTTTACTCCTAAAATTAATCGTAATCGATGTCTTATTCTATCTTTCATAATTCGTTGCTCTAATAACATTCCATAATTAACAGCAACAGTTTTAATTTTATTTTTTAGATTAAAGTATTCATAGACTCTGTGTTCTGTTCTTTTTTCAGAAACAGGGTGTGCTCCATAAGGAAAGAGCACTACCCATTCATATCCAACACCGAAGCTTACATTTTTTAAATAATCATAACTACCACCTAGTCGTAATTTTGATTGTTGCCAGTTCTTAACAAAATTATGTCTACTCCAAGAGTATAAAGTTTCAATATTAAATTTTTCAGTTAATCGGTATTTTCCAGAATAATACCACCATGAATTAAACTGATCGACTTTTTGAGCATTAGCAGAAAAAAATGTAAAAACCAATACTACAATTAGTGTTTTTCTCATTTTTAACTAATTTTTTTACCTATAAAACGAATTACACTCCCTTTTCCGTTGTGGCAAGCTCCTTCATTTAAAAAGACTTCTTTTTCTTCTAAAACTTGAATTTCAAATCCAGTAAAATCTTGTTGTATTTGTTCTATAGAAAATAGCATGTCTATATCTTTTGGGCCACCTATTTTTTGATTATCTTTTTGATAATTAAGATGATTCTTGCTAAATGCTTCAAATATGATGTATCCTCCAGGTTTAAGAAGTGTGGTTAATTTTTGATGAATAATAGAAATTTTCCAGGCAGAAAAATGCGCGTATACTAAAGCGATGACATCAAAAGACTCTTTTGGAAATTCAAGGTTTTGTATATCGCCTACAATATATTTTAGAGGTACACCTGATTCGTTGGCTAGCTTTTGGGCTTTATTTTTTCCTTCAATACTTAAATCGGTTGCAGTAACATTCCAACCCAACTTTGCAGCGAATACGCCGTTGCGCCCCTCTCCATCTGCAGGCAACAATATTGTTCCTGACTTTAATTTTTGCACTTCCTCTTTAAAGAATAAATTGGGTTCTTTACCATAAGCAAAATCTAGGTTTTGATATCTTTCATCCCAAAACGCTGTATATTTTATATCGCTTTTTTTCATCATATTTTGATTTAAATTATATGATGTAAAAGTATAGTGAGTTTAAAATTTTATGATAGGATAAATGTAAAGTAGTATTGTACTTATTTTAGTTTTTTTCTATACGCTTCAGGAGAATAACCTGTATGTTTTTTAAAAAACCTAATGAAATAAGAAACATCTTCATACCCTAAATGAAAAGCAATTTGATTTACTTGGTTAGACGTTGCTAGAAGATATCTTTTTGATTCTAAAATAATTTGTTCGTTTATAAGTTCTGATGCTGTTTTACCTAAAGCTTGTTTTGTTATTGCATTTAGCTGATAGTTAGACAGACTCAATATATTAGCATATTGAGATACCTGCTTTTTACTAGTAATATTGGTTTCTAATAAGTGTAAAAACTCTTCAAGACGTTCTTGAATATACAAATCTTTAGTATTAGAGGTTTTATTACTAGTGTTTCTTAATCTCATTAACTCTATAAAAAGAATACGAAGGTTAGAATTTATAACTTCTCTATATGCTACAGCTTGATTTTTATATTCGGTAGAAGTGGATATTAATAACAGATTCAATTTTAAAAAACTATTTTTTTCTAATTGATAATAATTTGTAGCACTAGCTTTTTGTAGTAAATAATTAAACTCTTTTTCAATTGAATAGTAAAAATCAGTATTAAACTGAATCATAAAGCCCTCACTGTTACTTCTTAATTCTAATTCGTGTACTTGACCGGGACGGACTATGAAAAAAGTATAATCAGTTACTTCATAACTAACAAAGTCTATTTCATGATTTCCAACCCCTTTTTTTAATGCTAAAAAGAAGAAAAAATCGTGTCTGTGAAGTTCATGAATCATATCCTTTCCGTTGAGAAGTTCCTCAAGGCTTTTAATCATAAAATTACCAGATAAACTTGGTTCTTTTTGTGAAGCTTTTAGATGTCTTATAGGTATGGTTTTCATGAAAGTTAAGATAAACTAAAGTATTACAATTTAATTAGAAAAAAGCAAGGGAGGTTGGTTATTATTTAAATGTATAAACCTATTTTTTAGGTTTAGATAGGTAGTAGTTTTTAAAATGAAAAAATCAGTAGAACTTACATTGACCCTGCTTCAGGACGCATTATCCATTTATAAAAAAATGAGGGAATATGGACTTACGGTACTCTAAAAACCTCTGAGCTGGTAGAATGTGGCTTGTTATTTATGAAAAATGTAATTTAGAAATTGGTTATAGTATAAATAACTTCTGTGCTATAGTTGTCTTGCGGGATAAGGACGGACAAGCCTCTAAGTTCATACTGAATAGGGACGTTACTGTAGCAACCACGTATGTTAAAAAAGTATTTGTCAATACTCTCAATTTCAATATAATTATTGCCGTTTTCTATGAAACAACCTAAGCATAATAGGGTAGGTTCTCCATCTCCTGTTCTTCTTAAAAAAAGCTGTAATAGGTTGTTCCAGTTATTGTCTTGTCGGTTTATTCGAATTTGATAGTCAGGAGCTACCAGGATGCCTAAACATAGCAACGATGTCCCGGTGATATTAATGGTGGAGTGTTCTGTATTGCTGGAAATATTCGTGTTATAATCACTGCCGGCATCAAGTATGTCAGATGAAGAGATGGTTGGTGTCCAGCCTCCCCCGCTAATTGTAATCGTCTGACTGTTGGAAAATAGTGTGTAAAAAATGAAGATAAACAGGGGTATTTGTTTCATAAGCTGGTCATGGTATAAACGACATCGAAACTGGTTGATGCTGTTGAGGTTAGTAAACTGATGTCCGATAATAAAATGGAGTAGATGACCTGGTATCCGTTGCCTGTGCCATTACCGGTATATGCACCGCCTATGCCCGTTATAATATCCTGTGGGGACGTTGTCAGGGTTATAGCTCCGCCCGTTGGAGTGCCCAGATTTCCTTCACCGGTGCCACTATAACCGGATAGGGTTAATTGTAATGCTATACCCGAAGGGATACTTCCCCCTTCAATTGCAGCTGTAATATTTCTGGTTGTTCCGGTACTTACTGCGGAAGTAAAATTGATCCATTGAATCGAATTTGATTCAAAGCCAGGTTGGTTCCCGGCTTCTGTTGGGTTGATCTGATTCAAAATTACAGGACTACCATCTTCAATATCAAGTAAGGCTATTTGGGGGAGGCTTATTTCTACAGGAACAATGTCGCTGTCAATTTGCGCAAAAAGCCATTGGGTAGAACACAACAATATATAAAAAGCCAGCCTCATATTATTTTTTCAATTTAACAAAGCGGATATTTCGCTCAGTTTCTTTTAGTTCAATATTCTCGGTTTTGGTTTTCCCTGGTAAAAGGGTTACTTCATCAGTCATGGAAACAATTTCTATACGATCTTTTTTAAGGTTGTTAATTATTTCCAGTTTATATGTTCCGGGAATAATATGCATAAACCTAAAGATACTCTTTTTATTTACCTCGGCAAAATATTGATAATCCTCATTAAAAAGTTTGAGATAAATTTTAAAATCTCGGAGTTTGCTGTACGGGGCTTTTTTTACAGACAGGTTCCCTTTTAAGCTGCTTTCTTTAACAAGGGTCAGGTTTATCCGTGTTACGTCATTTTCTATGAGGTCTACGATTTGTGGAAATTTTTCAAAGGTAAGATAGCCGGCCGGTAAGGTGTTTTTATCGATATCGACCCTTACGGACGGTGTTTTGATGTTTCTGATTATAAAATGGCCGTCCTGATTGGTGGCAACCTCGTCATTGTTTACCCGGAACCTGATTCCTGTTTTATTCAGGAGTTGCTGACCATAAAACCGGATGTCTCCCATTAAGCTAAACTTATTCCTGTTCTTTTCTAATGGGATGTCGAAACGATGCCGGTATCCCAGGCTGAAATAAAGGTCTTTGTTTTCAAGAGGAGAAGGAAAAACGGTGTAGCCTCCTGACAGTGATAAAAGTCCCCTTTTGTTTATGTTATAGTTTAGAAGGGCATTAAAAAAGCTTCGGTCTTTATACAACTCGTCTTTGGCATAAGAGTTTCTCCAGAAAACAGAACCATTAAAATTCTCTGTACGGTAATTAACAGATAGTCCGTAATACCAATAGGTCTCATTAATTGAAGAGCTCTGATTAAATCTATTGGTAGCCAGGTGTTCTGTATACGGTTTAACAGAAAGACTGTTAAAGGGATTATAGGTAAGGGCTAGTCTGGTGTTGTACGAGGTTCCGCTATTGTGGTTTTTAGTTGTCAGGTAGTTAACAGTTTCGGAGATTGTATTTTGAATATTGGCGTTAAACCCGTTAAAATTCCAGTTTAATATACCTCTGATACCAGATTCTTTATAATTGAACGTAGCATTTACAGCCTGATCCTTATTGTTTCTCCTGTATAATTTAAACTGGATATAATTAGTAGATTTTAAATACCACCTCACATCTGAAAACAACATATTGTATTGTGGCTGGGTGTTGAATTCAAGGTCCCCGAGCTGTCTGTTGTATTGTGCCTGATTGTATCCTATACCGATTCTTAAGCGTTTTAGGAAGTTATAGTGAAAACGGGCATTTAAAAGCTCGCTATCGTTATAATAACCGAAAAAATCTTTTGAAGTATACAGGTAATCGATAGAGGCATTTATATGGTCGTCCCTGAACTGGGGGTTAATTTGAAATCCGTGACCTTTGTATACATCAGTATTGCTATATGAAAAGAGTCCCTGAAAAGTAAATCCTTCTCTTTTGTAATTGAAACCGCCTGTACCGATCCATCCATTGTGTAATTTATTCTTATAATCTTCTTCTTTTTGAAACCATTCAAGGAAGTATGAGAAGTTTTTATTGTTTGTATAACTGTATGTTGCCCCATAGAGGGTGTTCGTAGGAGCAAAAAAACGGGGTCTCCCATAAAAGGCTTTAATTGAATTTTTCTGATTGAAGTATGTTTTAATCTCTGCTCCTCTAACCCATCTGCCCTGAAGACTTAAAACATTTAGTTTTAACGGATAATCTCCAAGTGCAACATGCAATTTTTCTGATGTATAATTCACACTGTATTGATCGTAACTGCCAAACCTGGGTTGCTCCAAGGTGCTTGGTCCCCTGAGCGTAAAATCAACTTTTTTATTCCTAATGGTATCAATATATCCACTGCCGGAGAACTCAAATTGAAAATGACTTTGGTTTTCCTGTTCTGGCAGGCTGTTGTTAAAATATTTTATTCCAGCAGTTACCGGAAAAGTCAACCGATCTTTATCGTTATTATGTGTAGAGTGGTAAACAGGGATGCTTTTACGGATTTTGGTTAATTTTCCGTTATGTATTGACCTGTAATGTGTTTCTGCCATAAAATAGCTTTTTCCAAGACCTTGTTCAGGTACGAAGAAGGGCAATTCAATAGAAAGGTCCTTGCCAGGGGCTAAGACCCATGTTTTATTTATATCATCTCCAACAACAGCATTCGTGTATGTTAGCTGCAAGGTGTCGGCTATATTTCCTGTGTTTTTTATTAAATACTTAATGTAAAATTCCTCATCACTTTTTACTTCCTCAGGAAAAGAGATAGCTGAAGCCTCTGTTCTTTCTTCTTCCTGAAGATTTATGTATATGGTTTTTACACGTTTTATTTTTCCGTTACCATAATGTAATTTCAGAGGGTATAGCGCAGGGCGTACTTTTGAGTTTGTCTTTAGCAGGATAAATGATAATTTTTTAGAATTTCTCTCTAAAACGGTATTCTCAGGGATATTGTGAAAAACAGATATGGTGCCGGGAACTTTTAAAAAGATGCGTAGGCTGTCTTTTAATTGTGTTGGATTAAAAAAGGTTACCGGAATGGTATAGCGTTTATTGGGCAATATATGTATGGTGTCATTTGGAGTGGTTATTTCTGTTTGCTGAGCGTTTAGTGGTTCACAAAGTAGAAACACGACCAGTAAAAGGCTATTGATGCCTATGTTTTTAAAGCCTGCTATTCCTTTTGGGGTGATCAAATAAACTGTTTTTTACGTCAGAGACGTAGTTGTTACTCAACGATAAATTCAAAAGAAGTTCCTGTAAGTTCAGACGAATGATCCATTATAATCATACAGGTGTATTTACCCGAGTCATTAGGGGCATCCAATGGCATTTTTATAGTCCTGCAAGAATCTGGATATATATTCACCTTCTGGGAAGATTTGTCGGAGATTAATTCACTTTCTTTATTGTATATTTCTATAGATAGCGAAGATTTGGCAACATAATCAGAGGGATTGGATAATGTAACTTCTACAGTGCCGGTAACAGGGTTATATTTCGCATCTTCAATTTGCAGCGCTTGGTCAAAATCATTGGTTAGGTTGCAAATAATCTGAACGCCGTAGCGTATTTTAGAGCTAACCGTTACAATGCTCTTTAATTTTTGTTCAGATAAAGGGGTTTGTCCTTCGACCATAATCATGCTCCAATACCCCATAGGAGTTATGTTCTTTGGAAAAACAATTTTATATTTAATCTTTCGAACTTCCCCAGGTTCAAGTATAACCTCATTGTTTTCTATGGAGATCCAATTATTTAAGGAATTCACAGAACTTCCGGGTTCAGAAAAAACTACATCTTGATTGCAGGGGATTAAAATGTCCTGAAGATATAAAATAATCTTTTGTTGGGCGTCAGATATATTTTTCACATCAATCTCTCCACTTATTGAATCTCCTGATGATGAATATTCATGTTTCAAACCATTCAAAATAGCTATGTTGGCATAACTAAATTGAACTATGAAGAACAAGGTTATAAGACCTAAATATTTCATAGGTATAAGGTTAAGGGGTGTCGGTAATAGTATAAGTAACCTCTATTAAAGCCCCTGAATTATCGGCGTCCAAAGCACTAAAATCAGCAATACCTAACACATAGGTAAGGTTATGGCCGTTACTGATACCATTCCCGGTGTAGGCACTGCCTATTCCAGTTATGAAATTCTGAGGGGTGCCTGAAAGTTCGACTGATCCTGAAGAGGTTCCCATGGTTCCGTCTCCATTACCGGCATCTGCTGCTGCGGTAACATTAAGAGAAATACCGGCAGGAACAGTTCCGTTGGTAATAGCAGCTGTAATCGATCTGTTGGCTTCGTTCCCAAGGATACTGGTATAATTCAGCCAGAGCGAATTGTTTGTAACAGTACCAAAGTTTACAGGATTACCTGCTTCAGATACACCTGCGGTAGCATCTAGCGTGATATCTGCGCTTCCGCCACTTTCGAGGTCAACAATGGCAATCTCAGAGAAGTTAATAGTGATACTATGAGTAGAGGAGTTAGTATCCTGAGCATTGGTTGCTAAGACAACAAATGTACATAACAGTAGTAGATAATACTTTTTCATAAGGTTTGGTTTAGGTTTGCTAAGGATAAATATATAAAAAAGGTATGTTATAAGAAAGAAAAAGTAGAGAATAATTTAAAATAAATTACTGATTTTCAGTTTATTTTACTGGGTTTTATGCTCGTGGTTTCTACAGACAGAGTCACCAGGATTTTTTATGTTATAGATGAGTTCTGCCAAGAAATAAATATCCAACCCCTGTTTTAGGCTTCTATTTTTTTCCCAGTTTTTCATATCCTATCTTAGGAACTGTCGTTTCTTCGATTCGTTTTTCTGTTTTGAAATGGTTCTCGAACTTCTTCTCTATGAATTCAAAATCATCCTCCAGATCTCCACCCTCATTTTCAGCTTCAAATTGTTGCTCGAACAATGATTGGACTTTTTGTTGCAAGTCCATTATCCGATTTGTTGACGTTTTTAATCAAAACATATTAATTCTTATGATAATCTAAAAAAAACTAAAACAGTGTGAACCGAATTGTAGACCTATCTGTTAGTTTGAAATAGTATTATTTATCTGAACGTCTTACTACAAATTTACAATTTTAACTCGATTAAAACCAGTCAATATGTATCAAATATTATGATTAATCTATTAAATATTTGTTGACAATTTCCTCTTCTATTCCGCCATATTCAACGAATTCTTTTATTGTGAAAAATTGGTAAGATTCCTTTCCAAAGTAGTTTCTAATATCATTTAAAAGCTTACGCCCATAGCGTTCATTGCGTCCTGTGATACGCTGAATATCTTTTGGGTATATGCAAGCTCTTTTTGGGGTCATAATACTTTATCTATGCTTTATTCGTAAATCATCCATACTTTATAGTTTATGATGATGATGATGATGATGCGTTGTTAAAATGTTGTAAACCCGAATGGGTTATCAATATTTTAATGACGTTTTTGGTTGTATCGGAATGAATGTCCAAAAACGGAATTTGATTTTTTACAGCAAGCCATAAAGTTACGTGATTTGAAATATTAATCAAAAAACGAATTATTATGGCAAAACAAACTGGAATTATTAAACTAAAAGGAACTATCGGTGGTATTTCCTTTTACAAAACAACTGACGGACATCTTGCGCGCGAAAAAGGCGGTGTTGATGGCAATCGTATTGCGAACGATCTTGCGTTTCAGAGAACGCGTGAAAATGGGTCTGAATTTGGACGTGCTGGAAAGGGTGGTAAAGTATTACGAAGTGCTATTCGTATTCTTTTGCAAAATGCAAAGGACAAACGTGTGGTGTCTCGCTAGACTAAAACTTTGGTTGCGATTACTAAGACCGACACAACCAATGAGAGAGGTTTGAGAATCTTATAGGATGGTGATTTAAGCTTATTAAATAGCTTTGAATTCAACCTAGGCGGAAAGTTAGGCACAACGCTTTTTGCTCCGTTTACGAACGCTTTTGACCGTGTTTCTGGTGATGCTACGGTTAACCTTGATGCATTTTCTCCAACGGTTAGGATTGCAGCTCCAACTGGAACAACCCATTTTAAGGTGGTAATGGGGGCTTCTGAATTGGATTTTGAGAACGAAACCTCAACATTTGAAAATGATGAGACTGCTATTCTTCCTTACACTGCTGCTGATACAGCTGCTATTGCCTTGACCGCTTCTTTGACTGCTAACTCAACGCTTCCTGTTGTTCAGGTGCTTGGTATTGAGTTTTACCAAGAGGTAAACGGACAAATGTACGAGCTTAAGAACGGTGCTTATAACGCTTTGGCAATTGTTATTGTAGATACTCCATAAACATGGAATTAGTATTGCATAGAGCCTATTTTAAAGAGGGTACAAATGGTACTCTCTTTAATTCTAATAAATTCCTTTGTTACACCATCGAATTGCCATGGAACAATAACAAGCGAAACATCTCTTGTATTCCTGAAGGTACTTACGAAGTTGAACCACGTTTTTCCAAACGGTTTAAGCATCATTTGATTTTGAAGTCTGTAAAAGGTAGAAGCTTTATCTTGTTTCATCCTGCTAATGATGCCTTAAAAGAGTTTCAAGGGTGTATTGCTCCAGTAACTTATCTGAGTGGTATAGGAAAGGGTATTTACTCTAAAAATGCTATGCAAAAACTGTTGTCTTTGGTGTATCAAGCTAAAGACCGAAAAGAACCTATTTTATTAACTATTAAATCACAGAATTATGAACATTGTAGAACGTTATAAAAAACCAACTCCCAAATTTTTCAAGACTTTACGAAATATCGGTATTGCATTGGCTACTGCAGGTGGTGCTATCATAGCTGCACCGATTAGTATGCCTGCCATTGTGGTAACCATTGCTACTTATATGACTGTTGCTGGTACTGTGGCCACCGCAGTAAGTCAAGCCGTAGTTACCGATGATGAAAACACAGAAACTGATGAGAATGACGATGGATTATAACACCAAATCTGCCATTATTGGCGGTACTTTCTTTTCATCAATTGTTAATATTGGTGTTGAGGATTTGGTTACCACTATTGTTTTGGCATTTGTTGGGGCTTTGGTCAGTTTTATTGCCTCGATGTTGTTCAAATCCATTGTTAAGTTTATTAAAAATCTTAAAATGTAAATATAAGCCCAGTATCTTTCTGGGCTTTCTTATACTTAACCTCTTCACTTAATTTTAAAACCTATTCCTAATTTTATATGCAAAAGCATATAATTGTGTCTTTTTTATTTAAATTATATGTAAAAGCATATAATTATGTATATTTGCTTTAAATTATATGCAAAAGCATATAATCATAATGTAAATATAAGATGAAATCATTAGCAGAATTTGTTAAAGAACGAAGAAAAGAAGTTGGGCTCACACAAGAAGAGTTTGCCGACAGAGCTGGTGTTGCTTTAACTGTGGTACGAAAAATAGAACAAGGTAAGACCAAGCTTAATATGGAAAAGGTTAATCTTGTTCTTGCTATGTTTGGGCATGAGTTAGCCCCTGTAAATAGTAAAGCATTGAACAATGAGACAAGGTAATGTATATTATAAAGATTATTTGGCAGGAACTATTACCGAAACTGACGAAGGTGATTATGTTTTTCAGTACGATGCAACTTATATAGAAACTCATCCTTTTGAACTTATAACGTTTACCATGCCTGTTAGGAAAGAAGCTTATACTGATAATAAACTATTTCCTTTTTTTGAAGGTTTGATCCCTGAAGGTTGGTTATTGGATATAGCATCAAAAAACTGGAAAATAAACCGAAATGATCGTATGGGATTATTATTGGCCTGTTGCCAGAATTGTATTGGGGCAGTAAGCGTTGTACCTAAAACTGATAACCATGAAGAATAGATGTTTATATTGTTATGAGCCACTTGAAAATGAAACTGATTTTCATGAAAAATGTTCTATGGAATTCTTTGGCACTACAACACCTCCAATAATCCCATACACTATAGACCAAATGGCAGAATTGGCAAAGAGTGTTGTTGAGCGCAGTGTTACTGTACCAGGTGTGCAACCTAAACTATCAATGTCCTTGATAAAAGAAACGCAAGAACAAGCCGATACACGGTTAACTGTTGTTGGTGCACTTGGTGGTCAGTATATATTTAAACCACCATCCCATCAATTTCCGGAAATGCCAGAGAACGAACATTTGACTATGCGGATTGCGGAAGCTTTTGGCATACGGGTTGTTCCCTCTAGTTTGATAAAATTGTCTTCGGGTGAATTGTCTTATGTTACCAAACGTATCGATAGGACTGAAAAAGGAAAGAAAATCCATATGTTGGATATGTTTCAAATAACGGAAGCTTTTGATAAGTATAAAAGTTCCATGGAAAAAGTTGGTAAAGCCTTGGACAGTTATTCTAATAATACTTTGTTGGATAAAATCTTCTATTTTGAATTGGCTATCTTTAGTTTTCTCACGGGAAACAATGATATGCATTTGAAAAACTTTTCCATGATAGAAAGCCCTTCAGGTTGGATATTAGCTCCTGCATATGATTTGTTAAATGTGTCTATTGTTCTTCCTGAAGATACTGAAGAATTGGCACTCACCCTTGAAGGGAAAAAGCGAAAATTTAAAAAAGCCCATTTTGAGCATTTAGGTCAAGGACTTGGATTAACTGATAGACAAATACAAGGTGTTTTTAAGCGTATGCTCAAAAATAAATCTAAAGCTATAAAATGGATTGATAATTCCTTTTTATCGGATGATATGAAAACTGCTTACAAAGGTATTTTAGAAACAAGATATGAACGACTTACTTAACGGGGCAAAGTGTCGTAGGTGCAAGTGATTATTGATGTTAAGCGGTTGGAAAGATAAAAAAAGGGCATTTTCTAAAAAATGCTCTTTTTTTATGCGCGGTGTTGAGGTGGGTAAATGGAAAGAGCGATTCCCTGGTAAGGGATTGAGCGAATGTAATGCATCCTACCGCAGACACAAGGCAAAACATTAATAAATTGCTGTAACCTATACCGTTGAAATGGGTGGTGGGGAAAAGATGGAAAATTGTGTGTTCTAAATTCAAATGTCAGTTCTGAATTGGCGGCTGGTGAGCGGATATTTTACATAATGCGCAGTTATAGTACAGAAAGTGAATGAATGCTACTATAACTGCGCATTATGTAACATAGCTTTGGGTAGTTTTTGGTGTGAGCGTTGGGAACAGCTCTTTACTCACCTCATTTTTATTTTAAATTAAGGTGTTCGTGAATGCTACGCATTTGTCTTTTTTGATTGTGTAATTATTAAAATAAGACTTTAAACAAAAGAAGCAATGTGCTGTGTGAGCGGTAGCAACCAAAAACTACATGAGCGTTGGCGAGCGGAACAAACCAAAAGACAGAGGATTTTGAACTTTCGACAGGCTAAAGCGAAGGGTAGCGAGAAAACTGGGTTTTGGTTTGTGGGGAATTATTCTTCTTTAAATTTTAATAAACTCAAGTTTATGATTTTTACTTGCTGGGAAATACTATCTAAATTATTCGTTTTTAGTTCATGATTAACTTCTGTCAATAACTCTTTGTCCGGAATGTTTAGCAAGAGTATTGGCTTTATTTTTTGGTTTTTAAACTGTTCGAGTTCTAATAATCGGGTTACGTCTTTAACCAACTTTCCAAAATGCTTCCGTATTTTACTTTTTAATTTAGCCTTTGATGTGTTGATTTTATACATTTTTACCTCAACAATATATGTTGATTCTTCTGCTTTAAATAGGCAATCAATTTCTATATTTTTTAAGAATGTTGGATTCAATTGATACTTAATGCTATGAGTATCTAATTTATTGCATAAGGCATTTAATAATAGACCGTCTTTTTCTCTAACTATGTTATAAATATCTTCATGTAATTCATAGGGCACAAAAAAGGTTAGTTCTTTAGCACAAACTGGACATTTGAGGCTCTTTAACTTTTTTGGATTTAAACGTAATTGAAAAACTCCTCTATAAGTTAATGGATCGCAATGCGTACACTCCATAAAAGCATCATCAGCACTAGGTTTTAATATTTTGGCATCATACAGTTTGCCAAAGAGCTCAATCCTTGATTGATAATTATCTTCGCTGTTCAGCGTATTTACCAGTATTTGATTTGTATTATATAGGTTTTTATACGAACTGTTTACATAATATTCTTTAATAAATTTTATACCTTCAAAAAACGTGCTTATTGTTTTTTTTATTAATTAACTCATTTCCTTTTGAAGGGATTAACATCTTTTCAAAACTGGCTTCAACTTCCTTGAAACTATTTATATGTTTGCCAATAAAGCCATACTGTTGCAATATTTTAATCACATTAGCTTCACGTGAGTCTTCATTAATTAGAATTTTGACCACTTTCATGAAAAGCTTCCAACCTTTTTTTTCTACATCATCAGATAATTTATCTAAAGATTTTTTGAAACGACTATTAAAGAACTGCTCTAAAATTGGCTTGAAATATTCAATTTTTTCTCCTATTGAACTATCTAAATCAATATTATATATTTCACTTCTTGATTTAACCGTTTCTATTACATCATCACTTCCTTCTTGGGCATTGGAAATAATTATCCTATTTGTTGAGTATGTAAATGTATTTTCCCAGAACCAAATGTTTTTGTTCCCAGTAATTTTTCTTTTGATAGCAAAAACAAATTTTGATACGAGGGATTTGTAATCTTCCCCAAAAACCGAACTGTTTAAAATTAGCATAATAATCTTAACTTTAGACAATATTATGAGAAAAAGTAAATTTTCACCGCAACAGATTGTAAAGATTTTAAAAGAGTTCGACAAGGGCGAGAGTGTTGACCAGATAAGCCTTGAGCACGGTGTAAGTGCTGCTGCATTTTATAAATGGCGTTCAAAATATGCTGGGATGAATTCTAAAGAATTAAAACGACTCAAAGAACTAGAACAAGAAAATTATAGGTTAAAACAAATGTATGCAAGTTTAGCTCTAGATCACCAGATGGCTAAAGAGGTTATAGAAAAAAAGCTCTAAAGCCCTGTCGTAAACGAAGTATTACTAAAGAACTTATTCATTACGGCATCAATAGGGCGTGTCGTGTGTTAAATATGAGTAAAAGCGTGTATTACTATAAGCCACAGCCTAAAGATGATAAGATTATAGAGAAAGCATTACAACAAAAAGCTAAAAACCATTCAGAAGAAGGATTTTGGAAAGCTTTTGATCGCTTACGTGAAGAAGGAAAGCCTTGGAATCACAAGCGTGTACATCGTGTTTATGTAGCCTTAGGATTTCCCTTAAGAAGGAAGGCGAAGAAACGCTTACCTGCAAGAATTAAAGAACCTCTAGAAGTTCCAAATGTATTAAACCATACTTGGAGTATGGATTTTGTAACCGACGTCTTAGAAAACAAAAGACGCTTTAGAGCATTTAATGTAATTGATGATTTTAATAGAGAGGCATTACATATCGAAATAGACTATTCATTAACGAGTAATCGTATTGTTTGGGTGCTCAATCATTTAATTAATAAAAAAGGAAAACCGCAAAAGATACGAATGGATAACGGTCCTGAGTTTATTGCCAATATTACAAAAGAATGGAGTGAGATGCATCATATAGAATTTAAATATATACAACCTGGAAAACCAACTCAAAATGCTTTTATTGAACGTTTCAATGGTTCTTACAGGCGTGGAGTTTTAAACAAGTATATTTTTGAAGACTTAAATCAAGTTCGAGAGCAAACTAAAATATGGATGGACGATTACAACCATAAAAGACCACACGACAGTCTAGGTAAAATCCCGCCAGTAAAATATGCAAGACTTAACACCTCTTGGGCTAGCCCAAGAGGTGTTAGAAAACAAAATAAAAATGTAATTTTGGAAAACTAAGCAGTTCTAATCTGGGGAAGCTTACAATACAGAAGCTAAATCCGCCTCTTTTTTAGCATTAGCTGAGGGAAATGATGTTTTTACACTAGCACAAGAATCTGGTGACCTTTGGCGTATAGACCAAACACCTTATTTGGGTTACCTTACTATTAATATAGACAGACCAACAGCATTAAATGATGCTACTCTTTTTGTTCACTTATCTAAAGAGCCTTTAACTGATCAGTTTGGTTATTATGCAAGTTCAGATGCTTTTAATAGTGTACTACTTTTTCCTGAGTTGTCTCAAGGTGAGAATGAGTTTTTGGTTACTTATTTACATCCGGGTGATTACTATGTAACTGTAATTGCAGATGCTAATGGTGATGGTTTTATTTCAGATGGTGATATTTCACACCCACAACAAATGGTAACAATTGCACCTGAACAAACAGATGCTCAAATAACGATTACAAACCTAAATGTTCAAAACTAGTTTTATGAAAAAAAACAGCATTTCTATTTTTATTAACCTTGCTACTGCATATGGAAAGTTGTACTACAGCTATCATTGATGAAGGTAGTGTAAGTGAATTAGAACCCATTGAGAGAACGGTTACTTATCAATCTGATGTAAAAGCCATTATGGATAATTACTGTATTACTTGCCATGGTGGCCCAGCACCTCAAGGTAGTTTAGATTTAACATCCTTTTTTAATACGCGAAATGCTGCTTTAAATAGAAATTTGGTTGAAAGAATGAATAGCCAAACAAACCCTATGCCGCCAAATGGACGTTTAAATCCTCAAATTCTTCAGTTGATTGATAAATGGGTGGAAGATGGTCTATTAGAGCAGTAATAAACTTCAAATGCAAAACATATGAAATATATCCTATTGATTTTAACAGTATGTGCAAGCATTAATCTTTCTGCGCAAAAATACTTTACAAAAACAGGTATAACAGATTTTAAAGCTTCAGTAGAAGCATTTGAACCTGTAGAAGCAACTAATAAGAGTACTACCGTAATCTTAGATACTTCTAATGGAAATATAGCTGGATTGCTTTTTGTAAAAGCTTTTCATTTTGAAATTGCTTTGATGCAAGAACATTTTAATGAAAGCTATATGGATTCTGATATGTTTCCCAAAGCTAAATTTAAAGGTTCTATTAAGGATTTTTCAATAGACAAATTATCGGAAACATCAAAAACATTCACATTAATAGGATTATTAGAAGTTCATGGAAAAAGTAAACCTATTGAGATTGTAGTTAATTTGTGCAAAAAGGATAGTAAAATACTACTTACTTCAATGTTTGGTGTAAAGCCTGAAGACTATGGTATTAAAATACCAAGTATAGTTCGTGAAAAGATAGCAAAAACCATAAATATTACTCTAGATTATGAGCTTATCGAAAAAAAATAAAATTCTTTTAGCAGTAATATTCATTAGTCTTGTAGTGGGTTATAAGTTATGCATACCAACCATACAAAACTCTTGATGAGCGCTCTGTTAAATTTACTGGTACTGTAGAAGAGTTTACAAATAGAGTAGCACAAGGTGCAACGCCTTGGCAAGATGTAGTAGTAGAACTTTCTGGTAAGGTGACTTCAATTGATGATAATGGATTTACATTGAATGATAATACATTTTGCCAGCTAGAAAATACAGAAGAGGTTTCAAAAATTACATTAGGTAAAACCTTAGAGATAAAAGCTAGAATGATAGGCTATGATGATTTGTTAGAGCAACTAAAATTAGGTCAGACGAAAATCATCAATTGATATCATTGATTAATTATTACACTTATAAATTGTAAAAACACTTAAATGAAAACATTTATACATATATTCATTACATTTTTCTTATTCACTGCAACATCTTATGTTAATGCTCAAGATGATTTACTTGATGAGCTTGAAGAAGAAACTAAATCTCAAATATTTGAACAGCCAGCATTTAAGGCTATGAAGATTGGAAACCTTCAATCGACTAAAGTAGCCGGTAAGAAAGATTTATACTTATACGTATCGCATCGATTTGGAACACTGAAAGATGGATTGATAACTTTCTTTGGATTTGATAAAGCTAATACCAAAATTCAGTTATTTTACGGTGTTATGGACGGTATACAATTTGGTATTTCTCGTGAGTCAATTCGTAAAACTTATGCAACACACGCAAAAGTGAGTATATTAAAACAATCGGAAAAGTTTCCATTAAATATTGTAGCTTATACAGCTGTTAACATTCGTACTGATTTAAGAAAAGAACAATACCCTTTGTTAGAGTTTGGTGATAGAATGAGTTATGCTACTCAATTATTAATATCTAGACGTTTTAGCAATAGTTTATCTTTAGAAGTTGCACCAACGTTTGTGAGACAAAATTTGGTTTTAGAGCCTTTTCAAGACCATAATCAATACGCTTTAGGTTTTGGTGGTCGTATGAAAATTAGTAAACGAATGAGTATTAACGCAGATTATGTATACAATTTTAGTCGACACGAAGACTCAATATACCATAATCCTATAACGATTGGTTTAGATATTGAAACAGGAGGACACGTTTTTCAGTTATTATTCTCTAATGCTCAGTCTACAAACGAACCTGGATTTATAAGTAATGCAGAAGGGAAATATGGTTTGAAAATGTATTTTTTTGGTTTAATATTGTAAGAGTATTTTAAAACAAATTAACATATAATTTGTTTTAAATCTTCTATAAAAATAGAAGCTTTTTTATTATTCTCTTGCTCTACTTAGTGTTTCTTGTGAGATACCTAGCATAGAGGCTATATGTCCAAGATTAGCGCGTGTAATAATAGTTGGATAATATTGTAGAAGTTTCTCGTATTTTTCTTTTGCGTTTAAAAAATAAATTTTTTTGTAAAAATCATCAATTGTTGCTATATTTTCTTCAGCAATCATTCTTCCAAATCTTTCAAATTCAGGATAACTAGAATATATTTCTTGCCAATCGTCATAACTCAGCGATAGAATAGTAGATTTTTCGGTTACTTCTATGTTTTCAGAAGATGGTTTTCTCAAAACGTAACTATTCCAAGATGTAAATATTACATTCTGAGGATAGACCCAATTAGTGATGTCTTTATCCTCTAAATAATAATAAACTCTCGCCGTACCTTGTAAGATAAAATAAGTTTTATTACATATTTTTCCTTGTTTTACAAGTTGTTCCCCTTTTTCATAATCTTTAACAACTACAACATTTTTTATTACATTTTTTAGTTCTTCAGATACTGAAATGTACTTTTGAATATACTTTATAAATTCGTGCATATTGCATTACAATTATTTTCAGTAAAATATAACTTCCTCTCAATACATACTAAACTAAAACAAAATTATATATAAATTATGAAACTGAAAGAACTAACTAACTCTATTTTTGGTAGATTTTTCTTTGTTTTTCAAATTCTCCCTTAATTTGTTGAAATCACTACTAATCTTATGCTCTAAAACTCTAGCATAAATTTGAGTAATTGAAATTTTAGAGTGGCCCAGCAATTTTGATACTGTTTCTATTGGCACACCATTACTTAAAGTTATTGTAGTGGCAAATGTGTGTCGTGCGATATGAAAAGTTAAATTCTTTTTGATTTTGCATAAGTCTGCAATCTCTTTTAAATACGAGTTTAACTTCTGATTTGAAATGTTAGGAAATAAGGTTTTTGTTTTTTTGGTTTTAATATGTCCTTTATATTTCTCAATTAATTCTTCAGCAATTGGAAGCAACGGAATTTTTACTTTGTTATGTGTTTTTTGTCTATTGGTGATTATCCATTTTCTACCATCAATACCAAAGGTGATATTATCTTCGTTGAGGTTCATGACATCAATATATGATAAGCCTGTATAGCAACTGAAAACAAATAAATACTTAACGAGCTCCAGTCTTTCAATTTCAAATTCTTTTTCAATAATGGTTTGCAACTCTTTTTTACTTAAAAACTCACGTTCATTCTTGATATACGTTGGTTTAAATTTTATGAAAGGATCTTTATCTATCCATTCCATTTTGTAGGCTAATGTTACCATTTTACGAAGCCGTTGAATATGCTTCATAACTGTATTGTTTTCCATTTGCTTTTGATGGTCCTCTGGAACATAAGAACGCAAGAATTTTTCGAAATCAACTAAAAATCTAAATGTGAGTTGTGATAAATAGATGTCTTGAATTTTCTTTTTTGTTAGGAATAGCTTGATATATTTTTGAGTAGTGAAATAGTTCTTTAAAGTACCATAGCTTAAAGATTCGCTCATTTGGGTATTGTGGTAATCTACTAATGTTAGTAAAGAATATTCTTCGTTATCTTCTCCCAAAAACCTTGCTTTAATAGATTGAGCGCAGATAAAGGTCTTTTCTTTTACAAGTTCGTCGTGAGCTTCATAAATTCTGTTTTTGACCTGGTCTAAATACCTGTTGAGTAATCGAGATTCTTGTTTGTTGCCTCTAGCTCTTCCTTTGTTAGAATCCCATTCAGAAAGAACTACTTTTCTTTGTAAGCTAATATTTGCAGGCTTACCGTTTGCGGTAATTCTGCCAAAAACTGAAACTTGGTTGTTTTTTATGCGTGTAGCATTAACCCAAAATGACAGGGTAAAGGTGGTTTGTGATTGCATAGTTGTCGTCTTTTAGTTAAACATTTGTTCAAGACGAAAGTCAAATCAACTATTTCAATTACAGTATTTTAGATTCTATTCGGTTCACACTTTTTGTGTTTTGAAACTGTGAACCGAATTAAGTCATATTGATTCAATTCTTATGATAGTCTAAAAACCATAAAACCTTGTAAATCATACGATTTACAAGGTTTTAGTTTCTATTGGTATTAATTTTAGTCGGGGTGGCAGGATTCGAACCTGCGACCTCCTGCTCCCAAAGCAGGCGCGATGACCGGGCTACGCTACACCCCGAAAAGTGTAAAATTGGTAGTATAGTTTATCTCGAGTAAAACGAGAGGCTACACCCCGTTTTTAATTGGGACTGCAAATGTATAAAAAAAAAGTAAACAACAAATAAAAAAATAAATATTTATTCAATAACATGACTTTATAAAGTGATAGTTAAAATATATTTAAAAGCAGATAATAGAAGTAAAAAAAAATTACATTTGTAACTTCAAAAATTCAAGATAATGGCAGAAAAAATTAAATGTTTGATTATTGGGTCTGGTCCAGCAGGTTACACAGCAGCAATATATGCAGCAAGAGCAGATATGAAACCAGTTATGTACACAGGAATGCAAATGGGAGGGCAGTTAACAACAACTACAGAGGTTGATAATTTCCCAGGATATCCGAAAGGAACTGATGGTACCGCAATGATGGAAGATTTAAAAAGTCAAGCGGAACGTTTTGGAACTGATGTTCGTTTTGGTATGGTAACAAAGGTCGAGTTTTCTGGTAAAGAAGGTGGAGTTCATAAAGTAATTGTGGATGAGTCGACTGAGATTGAAGCACAAACTGTTATTATTTCTACAGGAGCAACTGCTAAATATTTAGGTATAGAAAGTGAACAACGTTTAATAGGTGGAGGAGTTTCTGCCTGTGCTACTTGTGACGGATTCTTTTATAAAGGGCAAGATGTTGTAGTCGTTGGAGCAGGAGATACCGCTGCTGAAGAAGCAACGTATTTAGCTAATATTTGTAGTAAAGTTACTATGTTGGTGCGTAAAGATTATATGCGTGCTTCAAAGGCAATGCAACACCGCGTAAACAAAACTGAAAATATCACCGTTTTATATAATACTGAAATTGATGAGGTATTAGGCGAAAATGTTGTTGAAGGAGTTCGTGCTGTGAATAATCAAACAGGAGAGAAAACTGAAATTCCAGTAACAGGTGTATTTATTGCGATAGGACACAAACCAAATACTGAATTGTTTAAAGATGTTTTAGACATGGATGAAACAGGTTATTTAATTACTAAAGGAAAATCTACTAAAACTAATTTACCAGGAGTTTTTGCTGCAGGTGACGTGCAAGACAAAGAATATCGTCAAGCTGTAACAGCTGCAGGTACAGGGTGTATGGCGGCTTTAGATGCTGAACGTTACTTGGGAGCGTTAGAATAAAACATAAAGTATATAAAATTAAAAAAGGGTACGCTAGCGTACCCTTTTTGTTTTAATTAGAGTTTTCTTGACTTTCTTTAATAATTTTTCGAATCCAATCATTAGGAGTCATATCTATGGTGAGGTTTATTCGCTCTTCATCCCCGTTATTAATAACTTTATGAGGATCTGTAAGTCGCATATACCAGCATTCCCCTGGTTTCATCAATACAGGAGTGTTATTTAAATAAAAAGTTACATTTTTATTATTAAGTATGGGAATGGTAAGACGAATTACTGATCTTTCAATTTCTAAAGCTAAAGTAGGATCTGTATGTTCTTTTACTATTGAATGTGGTGCTAGTCGAAGCAATCTAACTAAATTCACAGTAGTGTTCTCTTTAAAAAAATCAATAATACTAGTTAAGGATGGTGATGTTTTTAAAGCACTAGTATCTAGCCAATCTGTCCAAGAACCATCAGCATAATCTTCAGCAGGAGGAGGGAAGGGTAATGAAGTGTCAACTAAATGTGCAGGTGATCGTAAAGGAATTACATCGTAATATTCAAAATTATCTAGCTGTAAAGCTTTAGCCTCTTCAAGCATTTTAGCGGTATTAAAGTTAAGAGGTAGCTTAATACGATCACTAAAAGCATTACTTGTCCTAGTAGTAACTGTTTCCATAGACCTATGTTTATAAAAGTTTTGAGTTAGTATATTGTAAAACTACAAAAAAGTAGAATTTTGTTGCTAAGTGTTACATTTTTATAAAGTTACCTCTTTTATTCTAACTATTTGTAATTTATAAGCAAGTGTCACTTAATTTTTGACTATCAGATTTATAAACAGTTGGTATTGCTTGATCCGCATTAATTTTAATACAAGTTAAATCAGGATTTCTGTCTACTCTTAAATCTTCAAGTTTCAAATTATAACTAACATCTAAATTAGTAAGTAAATTACTAGTGATATACAGATGTTTTAAATTGATAAATGAATGAATATTAATAGTATTTATTTGATTGTCTGAAACTAAAAATGTTTCTAAAGGGCTAATGTCATCAATACTAATAGAAGTAATTTTATTACTTGTTAATACGACACTTTTTAATTTTGAGGTGTCTTCTGTTTTAAATGAAGTTAGTAAATTGTTAGTTACAGTTAATTCTTCTAAAGAATTATTAGATATATTTAAATGAGTTAATTTATTAAAAGATAAATTTAATATTTTAAGCTTACCAGCTTTTTCCAAACCTGTAATAGTGGTAAGGTCGTTGGAATGAATATCTGCTAAAAGAAGATTAGGATTATTACTAAGATCAATAGTAGCTAAGTAGTTTGCGTTTAAATATAAGGTATCTAACTTTGTGTTAGAGCTTAGGTTAATAGCTTTAATCTTTTGTCCAGCCGCAGATAAATACGTTAAGTTTGAAAAAGCTTCAATACCAGTTAAGTCACTCGTTTCACCAAAACTACTATCTAAGTTTAAGTTTAAACGAGTAATTTTTTTTGCATCTTCTATTGATATTTTTTGATTAATACTACCATCACTATCTAACTTTTGTTCTACTAATATTGCCTCAAAATGTTTATCAGGTATGCTAATATAAACATCATTTCCAGTATCAGGAGTCTCATCGTCACTAGAACAAGAGGAAAAAAGGAATAGAGCTAAGGCAAGTGTAGTGTAAGCAATTTTATATTTTAAAAATAAAGATTTCATAAGCTGTTTAATTTTTTAAGCGTAGTTTTAATTTATGAGATATTGTTATTATTTTAATTTTTAGGAGCAAAATACAGCGAGTAAGATTTAGGAATAGGAGTTTTTTTAAATTAACTTTTTCAGTTTATAAGAGCGATAAAAATACAAAAGCGGCTTTGATAGTTTACCAAAGCCACTGTTATTTTTATGCTAAAAAAGTTAACATTTTTTAATGTGAGGTATATAGTTTAAAAAATTAAAGTAGGATAATTTGTATAGCACTATTTTTACTCATTAAATTTTAAATTATTTAAGATGAAAGCCACATCATTCTTATATTTTTCATAAAATCTAATATCAGAAGAGTAATTGAACTCATATACAATATCATTATGCCTAAAGTATATTAATGTATTTTTATAATGTGTAGAATTCCAATTATGTTCGTAGATATACGTATAAGTTTCCCCATACTTTGTAGTTCCTTTTATTAGATTTTGAGAATTAATTTCAACGTTATTATTCCACTGTTTAACTTTTTCTTGAACCAGTTCGTTTAGTGAGTTTTCATCAACTTTAGCTGCTTTTAATTCGTGTATTTGAACAATGTTTTTATAAAATATGTCCCCAAGATTTTTAGGAGAATAACTTAGTAAATTGTGAGAGTTTAAAATTGGTTTCCAGTTTTTAGGTAGCGTAACCTTATAGTTTAGGGAGCTTATTAAACTCTCAATTCGTTTGTGTTCTAATATCTTTTCCTTTTTAACTCCACAACTTGTTAGAGATATAAATAAAAAGAAAATGTAAGCAATGTTTTTCATAGCGATGTTCTTTTTTAGTTTACCTATTGTAGGTTAAAGATAAGGAAAAAAGTGGTTTGCCTTATTGGTGCAAATTATAAAAATACTTTGATTTAAAAAGGTATAAAATTTACTTGTTTTTTCCTATCGTTCTTCCGTTTTCTCAAGTCTTTCTTGTATTCCTTAAAGCTCTTCATGCGTTCCTTAAAGTTCTTGTCATGTTCCTTAAGAGTTTTCATGTGTTCCTTACAGCTCTTGGTACGTTCCTTAAGGCTATTCATCTGTTTCTTAAAGCTTTTCTTTCGTTCCTAACGGTCATTTTTCTATTGCTCAGAAGGGTTTATTCTGTTTTCGTGCATTACTTACAACGGTCTCCTTTACTTTGATGTTATTAACTTTAACAAAATTAGAGAAGAGAACTCGAGCAATCTTTAGGTAATACATGCTGTTGTTCCCAGTTATTTTAAACGATAGATTGTCTTATTTTTTTCTCCTATTTTTTCAAATAAATCTAATTCAGTTCCTTTTTTTAAATCTCTACTTGCTGTAGCTGAAGAAATATCTTTAAAAACATCCATATAATTTTTTCTTGTAAATTCAGTTTTATTTAATGAAACATAATATTCTAATCTGTCTTTTTCATTTATGGTTCGGCTATTGTAATCTAATAATTGACTTATTGAAATGTCTATTACGTTTAACATATACTCAATAAACTTAGTTGATTTTCCAGATTTATCACTTTCAGCTAACGCTTTATAATATTTTTTTGGTCGTTACTAATTAAGGTTTGGAAAGGCAAAAATTCAAAGATTGGATATTTTTCCATTAGGATTAAAGTTTGCCATAATCGTCCCATTCTGCCATTTTCATCTATGAATGGATGGATACATTCCATTTCGTAATGAAAAACACAACTTTTAATTAGTTCAATTTCATCTGACTTTAAATATTCAAAAAAGGTCTTTCATTAAGTAGGGCACATTTGCGAAAGGAGGTGCTAAATGTTCAATTTCTGAACCTTTTACAATTCAGACAGTTTGATTTCTATATTTTCCAGAATTTTCAATAAGCCCTTCCATTAAGTTTTGATGTGCTTTTAAAAATGATTTTTCTTTGGAAGGATTATAATCTTTTAAATTTTCATAGATTTTAATTGCATTTAAAACTTCAAGCACGTCTTTTTTAGGACCAATTACTTGTTTATTTTCTAAAAGTGCTGTTATTTGTTCTTTGGTAAGTGTATTACCCTCAATTTTTAAAGAAGAATGAATAGTTTTAATTCGATTCTGTTTTCTTAATTTTGGAGAAGGTTTATTTAATAAGTTGGCATTTACTTCTCCTATTTTCTCAGAAATTGAAGTTATTAATTTTAATATATTTGATGTTATTTCGTAGGGTGGTTTCATTTTTGATACTATCAAAGATACAGTCATTTAACTTAAATGGTTTATAGAAACGGAATTTTTTAATTGTGCACAATGTGTTTATGTATAAGGTTAGTTGGGTGGTTAAGCACGTAATTAATACACACGTATTTGTTACCTATAGTTTTTTAAGAATCGTTTTTATGCACGATTAGCTTTAGTGCTTTTTCCGAACCTTCTAAAATCAAAATTTTATAACTCTTCCATTCTATAATTAGTTTCTTATCTGTAAGCTTATTTAGTGACGTAAACGACACAGTTTTCTGCTCACTTCCTTCTGATAATGAAATATTATATGAATTAAAGGTACCTGTCTGATTTCCATTTATATCCTCTGACCATTCTCCAATGAAATCTACAAACATAATTTCAAGGTTACCAATAACTGCTGTTTGCCCAAAATCAATAAACATTGTTTTTCCAAAGTCTAATTTTTCCACAACTAACGTAACTTCCTTTTTGTTAATTTTTAAAGCAAAAGAATAGTTTTGATATGCTTTTGGATAGTTTGCTTTTTCATTATTAGTAGACGCATCATAGCACCAGAGAAAAGTAGTGTGTTTAGTATTGTTTTTAAATAAATTTAATTCTAGTTGAAAATGTGGTGAGTCGTTGTTTATTGGTTTGGATTGAATAAATAAATTGGCAGGTTCTATAACTAATTTCTCAAATTGAGTACTAGGGTTTTTTCCAATTTTTAAAGGCATTGTAATAGAACTGTTTATCATATTATTGTCTGATTGTGCATATCCTGTAAAATGAATAAATACAAGTAATATAATCAATATGTTAATTTCAGAAACCTTCATTATTAAGCTCGGTTTATCATTAAAAAAGTTTGTCAAATTTGAATGTGAACATATAATAAAACATTCCTATTGTAGCCAATAAATGAATTCCAAATCCAATGAAATTTATGACTTTTACATAAGCTTTATTATGAAAACCAATTATAGAGTAGAAAGCGAATATAAAAATAAAAGCTTCCAAACATATCACTAATAATTCTCTAAATTCAAAGTTATGTTGTTTTATAGTCGGGCTAGTAATGGCCCAAAAAACAAATATCCCTATCACAGTAACCATATTCAAATAAGAAATTATTAAAGTTGTTTTTTGCATTTTATACCCAATGGTAATGGCTGCTAAATGGCAAATCAATATAATAGTTATTATTGTACTTACGTGTAAATCATTCATAACTTAGTATATCAACATTCTCATTTTGTTACGATTGCCGGTAATGTGGTTTAAGCAACCAATTTAGTAAATACAAACCGAAGAAAAAACAAGAAATTTTAAAAAAAAGCAAGAATTCTATAAGTGAATTTTAGCTAAGAGTAAAGGGCAAAAGCAAAAAACTTGCTTTAATAGCGGTGTGTAATAAGCTACTAAAACAAGCTTTTGCTATCGCAAAATCAGGGCTAACCTATGATAATAATTATAGAAGTATTTTAGTGAAAAGTTAATGAGTTTTTACTTGTTTTTTACCACATTACTTTGTTGTGCATAGTGTTTTCTACCCAAGTTTTTGTGATTAAAATAATTTTTCCTTTTATTCTAATCCATTAATTTTAGTCCGAATGTTTGTTTTTGTAAATGGAATGTTCTTCAAAAGTTTTCTTCTAAAGTGTTCCTTTTGAAAGGTAGTGAAATCGACAAAGGAGATTCACGAGCATTTATTTATCATATAATAAAGAAGGGAGTAAACACTCATTTTTGCAGCGGATGAAGCGTTGGTGTAAAAGTGTGTGTAACGGGTTAAGTATTCCAATGTTTAAATCTTCAAATAGTGTTTCAAAAAATTTAGATACGATTCCAATTCATTTTCCCGTTCCGTTTTCCACACCAATTTCATATCCAATTGGTATGGCAAATCAGAAAGTTCTATACTTTTTAGGTCAAGCGAAAACCCTTTTAAGGTCGATTTTCCCATCATCGTGATTCCAAGTCCTGCAGAAACCATTCTTAGGACGGTCGATGTATTCGGCGAACGATGCACGATTTTCGGGGAATATCCATAATTTCCAATGATTTTTAAAATTTCTTCCATATATCCAAATCCCTCGGGTTGTGGATTCAAGACCCATTTTTCGTTTTTACAGTCCGCCAAATCCTTAAAATTAGAGGTGTTCAACCGATGTTCTTTGGGTAAAATTAAAAGATAGTTTTCTTTGTAAATCGTTAGGCTCGAAAGTCCATCGGGAATAAATGCGTTTGGAACAAAACCAAAATCCACCTCGTTGTCGTTCAATTTGTCGAAAATCATTTCATTAGTTCCCTCTACGAGACTTGATTTTAAGTCGGGCAGATTCGTTTCCATATATCGTAGCAGTTTTGGCAAGACAGTATGCATCGCCGAACTTGCGTGTCCAATTTTAATTTCGCCTGCCTTTCCCTGATTAATCAAAACTCCTCTTTTAATGGATTGGTCGAGTTGGTTCAACATTTTGGAAACCTCCGTTTTAAAGAATATTCCCGATTTAGTCAACGCAATTTGCTTTCGTGAACGGTCGAACAATAAAAAACCGATTTCTTCCTCAAGCACCTGAATCTGCCTACTTAAAGCGGGTTGAGCAATAAAAATCCGTTCCGATGCTTTTCTGAAATTCAGTGTTTCGGACAATACCAAAAAGTTTTGTAATTGCGTAGTTGTCATTCTGTTGATTAAAATATGTTATCAATTAATTAAAATTAAGTATTTTTTTTAATCATAAGAGTATTCTTCCTTTGTATTTCAATTTATATTAGAGATGAAAGTAAAAAATAATTATAAAGTTTGGTTCTATTTTATAGCGTTGGTTTTAATTTGGGGCAGTTCGTTCATTTTGATTAAAAATGGATTAAAAGGTTATACGGTTTGGCAGGCTGCAACTATCCGGTTAGTATCTGCTTTTTTAGTCATGTTTTTTTTTGCTATTCGGCATATTAGAAAAATACCTAGTGAAAAAGTTCCAGTAATTTTACTAGTAAGCTTGTTGAGTATGGTTTTTCCATCCTATCTGTTTAGTATCGCACAATCTCAAATTAGTAGTGCACTTGCAGGAATATTAAATGCTTTAGTTCCAATGTTTACAAGTGTTCTTGGATTACTGTTTTTTAGAAAATCTATTAATAAATTTCAATGGCTGGGTCTTGCTATAGGTTTTATTTCTGCTAGTTTTTTAATTTTGATTAATACAGGAAGCACATTTTCGTTAAACGAATATGCTTTATTAATCATTGTCGCAACTATTTGCTACGGATTGAATTTTAATATTGTAAAAACATATTTATCAGATGTGAATTCACTTCACGTAACCACAATTGCTGTTTCTTTTTCAGGAATATTTGGCTTTCTTTTTTTATTTTTTAGTGGATATGAGTCGTATATCAACGTTAGTGAGCAACAATTTTTTCCGTTGCTATCATTAATTACATTGGGTGTTTTGGGAACAGCTTTAGCCCAGTTTATGCAGAATCAATTAATTCAAAAATCTACAGCCGTTTTTGCTAGTTCGCTTACATATCTGATTCCCGTTGTTGCTGTGCTTTGGGGTGTGTTAGATGGTGAAAAGTTGGTTTTTTGGCATTATTTAGGGATGTTAGGAATACTTATAGGTGTTCTGATTTTGAACAAGTTTGGAAAGTCTAAAAACAATTTGGCTTATGATAAAAAAACGAAAGTGTTGCATGTTTAATTGAAGTACAGAACGAGTAAGGGCATAGAAATTTTTGTATGGATGATGAATTGGAAAATTTTATGCTCTTACGGCTTGTTATTTTAAACTTTCTGAAAACTTTTATTGCGGAATTTTGAATCTTGGTAAGTCGTTTTTTACATTATACACTTCTTAAGTTTGTAATTTATTCATAATTTTATGAATTATTCATTTTTAAGTGAAATTATTTTGTAAATATTGTCATCAATATCAAGTAATATATTACCCTCAAAATCTCTTAATTCAGATGCAAAAGATGTTTTAAATTGGATTTTTTTATTTTTGAATTCAAAATTATAATAACCAAGTTCATCAGATGTAATATTAAATGCCAAATGGTTCTGACTTTTAAAATTATAATCTAAAACTACTTTATCAAACTTATTTAAGTGCTTTGACTTGATAATGACATCTTCTGATTGATAATCAATATCCTTCCTTACTTTAAAATTAAAGATATCTTTACGTCTAGAAAATAATATATGACCTCCATCTAAAAATTCGTAACTGGCGTGAAATTCTTTTGTTTTAGTTTTAAAAATAATATCTGATTTTGTTAATAAATAAATAGAATCTACATTTTTAAAATATTTTTCTTTAACTATAGTATCTCTAACAGCTTCTAAAAAATTAGTCTCTTTTCTATAGGAAAATCCATCTATTTCTTTTGAATATTTAGTCATTAAATCTCCTCTTGTAGGATATTCTAATAAAACCGTTTCTATTTCTCTTCTCGTAAAATTTGGCGGCTCATATTTGTAAATAGTATCTTCTATATTTAAGTATATATTACCCCAATTGTCTATGTTCTGCTTATAAGCACCGTCATCGATAATTATAGATGCTATTAAATTATTCGTTCGAGCATCTGTGATTTTTATCCAAGAACTATCATTTTCTACGTGTTTAAAATAAAGGTATTTATTTGTTTTACTTATGAAAAACGATTTGTATTCAACTTTTTCAAAATTATAATTTATCAAAAGTGATTCATTAAATACAGGGATATTCGGATATTTATCTTTCTGTGTACACGAACTTAAAAGTATTAAAATTAAAAAAAAGTTCTTCATTAAGTTTGTCGTTTAATTACACACAACGTGTTTGTATATGGTTTGTTGCGTGGTTTAAGCAACTAATTTAGTAAATAATTACCGACCAAGAAAGTCCGCGAGGACTTTCGTAAGTAGGCGAGAAGCTAGCAATAAATTATATACGGCTTAAGTTTGTAATTCATTAAATTAGAAACATAAACAGAAAGAACAAAAGAGAGGATTAAGGTTATTATATACGCAG